>CAVJUB010000001.1:0-1655 GCA_963652545.1 Hallella faecis
CTTCTCTCGGCGGGGATTTTTTTCGCTGCAAGGCGCCTCAGCGCGCCGCCTTCTGCACGCCGAGCACGTACGTCTTTTCTGACCGGTACGTTTCGTCGGCGTGCTTTTTGGCGCAGTCGATGAGAAAGGCCGTGAGCTCCTGAGCGACGGGGCGCATTCTGGAGCGGTCCTTGGGCACGCAGATCCGGTTGTCCAGACGCCGCCACACGTCGGAAAGCTCCACAAATTGAAAACCCGGCTCCTGCGCCGCAAAGGAGCTGCGCAGAACGAGCATCCCGCCGCCGATGCGCTTCATCGTCTCAAAGCCTGCGCGAATGGACGGGAAGCGTGCCCGGATGTTGAGGTGCAGGCCGAGCTCCTTGGCGTGATTTTCAAACCATTCCTGGCTCACGAGCTCGGCGTTCAAAGCGACGAGCGGGAAGTTCTCCAGCTCCTTGAGGCTCACGGTCTTCCCGAAGTGCTTGAGCTGCGGATGGTTCTCTTCGACCAGCAGACCGTACGTGTCCTTGAAGTACTCGAAGAACTCCACTTCGTCGGCGCGCGGGATGAGTTCGCCCCGGGAGTAGTTGGCGACGCCTACGTCGGCGGCGCCGTCGATCACGCCCTCAATGACACCCACCGAGGTTCGCAGCGAAAAGTCCACGCGGATGTCGGGGTGCGCCGCCAGAAAGTCGCCGATGTCGGCGTGCAGGGCGCCGTTCAAGCCGCCGTAGTTGGCGTAGAGGCGGATGGTGTCCTCCCGCTGGCCGTTGAAGACTTGCATGCCGCGCTCGAGATTGTCCGCCTGAAGCATGAGAAGCCGGGCCTCTTCGGAAAAGCGCTCGCCTGCGGGCGTCAGCGCGAGGCCGCGGGGGAGGCGGTCAAAGAGCTTCACGTGAAAGACGGACTCGAGCTTCTTGATGCGAAGGCTCGCCGCGGAAACCGTCATGAAGACGGCGTCGGCGGCAGGCTTGAGCTGTCCGTGCTTGGCGGCTGCAAGAAAGAGCCGCAGGTCGGTGAGATCGTAGTTGATCATGGGCGTGCGTTGAGTAAAACTTGACGATCACTTGAAAACAAATCGATTGTAACGCCGGATCGTTTGCTTCAGAATGCCGTTCATCCGAAAGGAATGAGAACGCCTCAAACGGCGGTGATCGTTTCTTTCTTATAGCGCCATCATTAAAGATTATTCAACCATTCAGGACGACTCCCATGTTCGAAACGAAGACTGATTCCTCCACCCTTCAGGCCGTTTTCATGAACGACGCGAAGGAGATTCACCAGGCGGTGAAGAATGCCCAGAAGCATTCCGACGTGAAGACGGTGCTCAACAAGGCGGCTCGCGAAGAAGCGGAATTCCAGAAGCGCCCCGCGGACTACGCGCTCGCGAAGTAAGCCGGCGACAACGGTTTCTTTCCCCGGGACGGTAGTTAGGACAAGCCGTCGTCCCGACAAAATTCACCCCGACTGAGAATTCGACTCGGCCGGGGGATTTTGTTTGTGGCGTCAGCGTTGGACGAGTTCGAAAAGAGACGTCGTCAATTTGGTTGGGCACCGCGAGCGTCTTGTCGGCGCTGTGGGAGAGAAAGCCTTCCCAGAGGAGCGCGCGAAGCCGATCGGTGCGACTCAGACGGCCGGTTTTCGTCAGGATCGGCGTGGACGGCGCGGCATCAAAG
>CAVJUB010000001.1:1790-30770 GCA_963652545.1 Hallella faecis
AAAAATGCTTTACGAAACGGCCCGCGCCTGCCTGTTCCGCATGCAGCCTGAGACGGCTCACGCGGTCATCATGGACAATCTGGACTGGGCGGTGGGCCTGGGCCTCACCAAGCTCGTGACGGGCGCCGAAGTGCGCGACCCCGTGAAGGTGATGGGACTGACGTTCCCGAACGCCGTGGGGCTCGCGGCCGGCATGGACAAGCAGGGCGCGCATGTGACGTCGCTCGGGTCGCTCGGCTTCGGCCACATCGAAGTGGGCACGATCACCCCGTATCCGCAGCCCGGCAATCCGAAGCCCCGCCTCTGGCGCCTTATTCCGGCGCAGGGCATCATCAACCACATGGGCTTTAACAACTGCGGCACGGACAAGGCCGCGGAAAATCTTTCAAGCGCCGACAAATACCGCCAGCAGGGCGGCATTCTGGGCATCAACATCGGCAAGCAGAACACGACGCCTCTGTCGGGCGCGCTCGCGGACTATGTCTTCTGCATGGAAAAGCTCTATGAGAAGGCGGACTACCTCGCCATCGACATCTCCTGCCCCAACACGCCGGAATTGACGAAGCTGCAGGGCGGCAACGAGCTCTCCGTTCTTTTGAAGGGCATCGCCGACGCTCGCCGCAAGCTCTCTGACAAGACGGGGCGCTACGTTCCGATCACGGTGAAGATCGGGCCGGATTTGGACGACGCGGCGATCCTTGCGGCCGCTGACGAATTCGTGAAGCACGGCATGGACGCCGTCACCGCAACGAACACGACGCTTTCTCGAAAGGGCGTGGAGAATCTCGCGACTGAAGAGAAGGTGGGCGGCTTGTCGGGCCTGCCCCTCTTTGAGCGCTCCACGGCGGTCGTGAAGCTCCTGGCAAACCACCTGCAGGGGGCGCTCCCCATCATCGCCTCGGGCGGCGTCATGAGCCCTGAGACGGCGGTGGCGAAGATGGACGCGGGCGCGAAGCTCGTGCAGATCTATTCGGGCTTCATTTACAGCGGCCCGGGGCTCGTTTCGTCGGCGGCGAAGGCGATCTCCGACTGGCGCGTGATGCACCCCGAGGCGTAAGGAGGCGGCATGTCGGATCATTCCATGGTGAAGATTGAGGCGCCCGACTACGACGTGAGCCGGACGCTTACGGAGATTGCGGACGTCATCGACAGCCGCAAGGGCGCCGATCCTGCGGCGAGCTACGTCGCCAAGCTCTTTTCAAAGGCCCCCGACGGCATCCTGAAAAAGATTGGCGAAGAAGCCTGCGAAACGGTGATGGCCGCGAAGGATGAGAGCAAAAAGGACATCATTTATGAAACCGCGGACCTGTGGTTTCATACTATGGTAATGCTTTCCCATTATGGTTTGCGCCCCGAGACGGTGCTCGCTGAGCTGCGCCGCCGCGAAGGCTTGAGCGGACTCGAAGAGAAACGGCGCCGCACGGACGCCTGACGTTAATCAAAAGGAGACTCTGTCGTGACGAAAGACGACTGCATTTTCTGCAAGATCGGCAAAGGGGAGATTCCCTCCAAGGCGATTTATGAAGACGACGACGTGATCGCCTTCAATGACATCAACCCGAAGGCGCCGGTTCACTTCCTCATCATCCCGAAGCAGCACATCACGTCGCTCGCGGAAGCGACGCCGGAAGACACGCCGCTCTTGGGTAAAATGCTGGCGCTTGTTCCGGTGCTCGCCAAGAAGGCGGGCTGCGAGAACGGCTTCCGCACGGTGATCAACACCGGCCGCGACGGCGGTCAGGAAGTGCCGCATCTGCACATTCACGTCCTGGGCGGCCCTCAGCCCTGGAAGCACTAACAAAACAATTCATCAGACGGCCGACGGCCGAGGAGTAAAAAAATGGGTTCCCTTTCGATTTGGCATTGGCTGATCGTTCTCGCGATTGTTGTGCTCGTGTTCGGCACGGGCAAGCTGAAGAACATGGGCAAGGACCTGGGCGGCGCCATCAAGGGCTTCAAGGAAGGCATGAAGGAAGGCGACGCGGCCCAGAAGACCGCCGAAGCCCCCAAGCAGGTCGCCGATGAAAAGAAGGCCGACGTCGTGGACGCCAAGGCCGTGGAAAAGAAAGAAGCGTAATTCCCGCTTCCGGCTTTTCTTCTGAATGACTGCGCGGAGTTCTGGCTTCGCGCGGTCCTTCTTTGTTGTTTCTCCCCGCTTCTTGAGTGTGTCATGTTTGATTTCGGGTTTTCTGAACTGATGGTCATTGGCGCCGTGGCCCTGGTGGTGCTCGGTCCGGAAAAGCTTCCCGTCGTGGCGCGCACCGCCGGGGAGTGGCTGGGGAAGGCCCAGCGCCTTGTGGCGCAGGTGAAGAGCGACATCGAGCGTGAAGCCGAGCTTTCTGAACTCAAGAAGATTCAGGAGGAGGCGAAGAGCGTCGCCGACGACATCACGAAGACCGTGAAGGGCGAGGCCGACGCGATCGAAGGCGAGATGAAGTCCCTTGAAAAGGACGTGGACGCCGTCGCGAAGACCGCCGAAGACGGCTTCAAGTCCGCGACCGAATCCGGGACGGAGACGACGGCCGAAGCCGCCGAGCCCGAGCCCAAGTACAAGGAGCTCACGGACGGCGAGCCGAATCCCGCGTTCGCGAACGTGGGCGGCGAATCGTCAAGCGCCGCAGACGACTTCTACAGCTGGTACGGCGACGATCCCGCGAACAATTCGACCTCTCACGTCTTTGAAAAGCGCTACAAGCCGGGCCCGAGCATCGACGAGCTGGCCGAGCAGCTCGAGCGGCTCAAGGCCGAGATCGGCGACCGCTCGCCGCAGCTGGGGGGCGGCTCCCGCCGCTACGCCTCCCGCGCCCGCTCCAACCGCGTCCGCATTTACCGTTAAGTTTCCGCCATGGCAGACAATCAGAACACCCCGGAGCTTGAGGGGCCGGAAGACCCCGCCAACGAGCAGCCGCTTGTTTCTCACTTGATTGAGTTGCGAAACCGCACCGTTCGCGCGTGCCTTTCGATTCTTCTTGTGTTTGCGGGCCTTTCGCCCTTCATGAAGGAGATCTTTGACTTTCTGTCAAAGCCTCTGATGGTGGCGCTGCCGCAGGGCGTGAAGCTTCTCGCCACGGGCGTCGTGGCGCCCTTCATGGTGCCCTTGAAGGTGACGCTTTTCGTCGCCTTCGTGATTGCGCTTCCCTACGTGCTCTACCAGCTCTGGGCCTACATCGCGCCCGCGTTGTACAAGCACGAGAAGCGCCTCGCGCTCCCCGTCATCATTTCGAGCGTCGTGATGTTTGCGCTCGGCATGGCCTACTGCTACTTCATCGTCTTCGGGATGGTCTTCAAGTTCATCGCCGGCTTCTCGCCCGACTCCGTGAACTTCGCCCCCGACATCGACAGCTACTTCAGCTTCGTGCTGACGATGTTCTTTGCCTTCGGCGTGGCCTTTGAGACGCCGATTCTCGTGGTGGTGCTGAACCGTCTGGGCATCGCCAGCTACGAGAAGCTGCGCCGCGCGCGCCCCTACCTCATCGTGGGCGCCTTCGTGCTCGCGGCGATCTTCACGCCGCCTGACGTGCTCTCGCAGCTCCTGCTCGCCGTGCCGCTCGTGATTCTCTTTGAGCTCGGCCTGCAGTTCGTGCGCGTGTTCGGCCGCAAGGATGAAGCGACGGACGAGGATGAGGACGACGAAGCGTCATAGCGCTCGCGGCAAAGACAAGAAAGTTCCCGGCTGGCGACGAATGCGGCCGGGGATTTTTTTGTCCGCCGCGAGCGGGCTTTTCCCTCACGCGAGGGGACGGGCGCTCGGGAATGTCAGAGGCGGCGCGGACTGTGATGAGAGTACTTTTCCCGCCGGTCGATCTCTACACTGCAAGGCATCGATCGGCGGGTTCAGAGAAGCGCCGGTCGGGTCTCTCTCCTAAGAATCTTCAAGCGGCAGATGCGGGTTTCCGGTCTGCCGATTTTTTTGCCGGCGGCGTTTGCCAGTGAACGCGCTTTTCACAAAATGAGGGCGCAGAGCCTCGGGGTTTCCTCGGGGGCCGCGCCCTCATTTTGAAAATTGAGGCTAGGGAAATTCTGAGAGAATCGAGCCTCAAATGAAGTGGGACAGCGGCGGCGGTCCTTTTTTAGACTCTTTTCCCGAAATTTTTCAAAAACAACGACACGCCGCTCCTTCGGGCGGCGATTGTTCGAAGAGAGGATGAAAATGGAACATACGATCTCCCGCCGCGGCTTTTTGCGCACCGGCCTTGCGAGCGGCGCGTCCATCGCGGCCGCTGCGGCTTCCGGCTCGGCGCTCGCCGCCGACCTGTACCGCCCCGGCACTTATTCCGCGAAGGCCGCCGGCATCGGCGGCGACGTCATCGTCACGATGACGTTCAGCAAGAACAAGATTACGGACGTCGTGATTGACGCCGGCCACGAAACCCCGGGGATCGGCCAGGCCGCCGCGCCCAAGCTCCAGAAGCTCATCCTTGAAAAGCAGACCGCTCAGGTGAACGCCGTTTCCGGCGCCTCCATCACGTCGAGCGCCGTCCAGAAGGCCGCCGCGAAGTGCATCGCACAGGCCAAGGGCGAAATCCCCGTTGAGCAGGTCACGAAGAAGACCGAAACGAAGAAGGCCGGCGACTGGCTCGGCAAGGCGCCGGAAATCGCTGAAAAGGACATCAAGTCCACCGTCACCACCGACATTCTTGTCGTGGGCTGCGGCACGGGCGGCATGTTCGCCATCGCGGCGGCCGCGGAAGCGGGCGGCAAGGTGATCGGCATCGATCGCTTCCCCGTGGGCACCGGCATTCGCGAAGACCTTGCGGCCATCGACTCCCGCTATCAGAAGAAGTGGGGCACGAAGATCGACAAGTTCGAGTACATCGCCATGGCGACGCAGTACGCGGGCGGCCACATCAATCAGGAGCTCGTGAAGCTTTTCTGCGACGAATCCGCGGAAACGATCAACTGGCTCGGCGACCGTTGCGACGAACGCGGCGTCGAGCTCTGGCACGAATCCGGCGACAAGAACGACGTCACGCGCTACAAGCACTTCCCGACCGGCCATTCTCCCCGCTTCCTGAAGGACAAGGACGGCAACATCAAGTTCCGCCTGAATGAAGTCCTGCACGACTACGCGGTGAAGAAGGGCGCGCGCTTTGACTACTCCACCAAGATGCTGAAGCTCGAGAAGAAGAACGGCCGCGTCACGGGCGTCATCGCGGAGAACGCCGACGGCCAGTACGTTCGCTACATCGCCAAGAAGGGCGTGGTGGTCGCCACCGGCGGCTACGCCCGCGACTACGACATGCTGGAAGCCCTGCAGCCGTGGAACCTGCGCATCGTCGGCACCACGAGCGCCATGCCGGGCGCCACGGGCGACGGCATCCGCGCCTGCCTCTGGGTGGGCGCCAAGATGGACGAGACGCACTCCCTCATGATGTTCGACCGCTGCGCCATCCGTCCGGATCAGAAGCCGGGCCGCGAAACGATCGAATCCGGCGACAGCCGCATCTTCTGGATGGGCTCTCAGCCGTGGCTCAAGGTGAACAAGGACGGCAAGCGCTTCATGAACGAGTCGGGCACGTACGAGAACATTCTCCACGCCGACGAGTACCAGAAGGATCATGCGCACTACACGCTCTTTGACAGCAACTGGGTGAAGTACGCCGAACAGTTCAAGATGCACGGCTGCTCGCGTCTCTTCCCGTTTGCGAACGGCGCCGACCCCAACATCCCCTGGCAGGTCATCCAGAACAAGCACATGCCCGACCTCATCAAGAACGGGTTCCTTGCGAAGGCTGACACGATCGAAGAGCTCGCCCAGAAGCTGAAGCTCCCCGTGAAGCAGCTGAAGGCCACCATCGCCCGCCACAACGAGCTCTATCGCAAGGGTGAGGACGTGGACTTCGGCAAGGAGAAGCACCGCCTCTCGCCGATCGACAAGCCGCCCTTCTACGGCGCGAAGACGACGGGCCGCGTGCTCTGCACGATGGACGGCATCCAGATCGACACGAACATGAACGCGATCGATACGGAAGGCAATCCCATCCCCGGTCTCTACGTGATCGGCAATGACTCGGGCAGCTACTTCGCCAACGAGTATCCGAACCTCTCCACCGGCATGGCCTGCGGCCGCACGGTGACGTTCGGTCGTCACGTGGGCAAGTATCTCGCGAAGAAGAAGGCGTAATCGAGCGCTTCCGCTGAAGTGATCGAAGAAGGCGGCGAATCGGCGTAGAACCGGTTCGCCGCTTTCGCGTTTGAAGGGCGCAAGTGGGGCTCTGCGGAGAGGCGAGAGGCGGCGCAGACCATGGAAAAGCGGGATGGGCCGACCAGATGATTTCGTACGGCAGAAGGCGGGGCGGCTGTGGGGGGAGAAAACTGCTGGCGGCGGGAAAAGTAAAAACCCGTCGAAGCCTTTCGCCTCAACGGGTTTTTGGAATTTGGTGGGAGCGCAGAGACTCGAACTCTGGACCGACGGATTAAGAGTCCGCTGCTCTACCAACTGAGCTACGCTCCCATGAGATCAATTGTTCTTGGTGGGTCGTGCGAGATTCGAACTCACGACCAACGGATTAAAAGTCCGCTGCTCTACCGACTGAGCTAACGACCCTCGGGAAAACCTACCGGCCTTCAGCCCCGTTCCCGTAGAGGAACAATCAATCGAGGTGCGAATTAAACACGAGTCCGCGGTGGATGTCAAGCATTTTCGCTAAAAAATGGCGCGTGTCGCACGGTTTTGTCGAGGCGTCATGGCTTGGCGATTTTTAAAACGGCCTTAAACCATGCGGCATAACAGCAATATTTGCGCTGAACGTGAATGAGTGTATCGCTGGTGTGACGATGGCGTCTTGTTCCAGGCCAAGGAGCGGCTACGGGCTGTCACGGCGTCGCGTCGTCCGACTTCCGTATCAAGACGCCCAAAACGCCCTGATTTTTGTAACAGCGTCTCAGTTGTTAGGGTAAACCCCAAACATTTTGACTCGATTTTCCTCGATTTTCTTGACGGCTTCAGGCATGATGCACCCTGAAAGAAGGTTGTGCATGGCCTTTGGCAAAAACGGCTAATTACTGACAGTCTGAATGATTGTCATGGCTATGTATAAATGATGCTCGAGGATTCGGCGCGCGCCTTCGATGAATTGGGTGAACAGACAGACTCAGGTGACGAAAAATGGCTGACAAGAAAAAGGACAAGGAACTTCCGAAGGTAGAGCGACTGACGGACAAGGAAGAGCGAAAGAAGGCGCTCGCGGCCGCCGTGGCCTTCATTGAGAAGGAGTTCGGCAAGGGCGCGATCATGCGCATGGACGACAACCAGAAGACCGAAGACGTCGAAGTGGTGAGCACAGGGTCGCTGGGGCTCGATCTGGCGCTGGGCGTGGGCGGCCTGCCCCGCGGCCGCGTGGTCGAGATCTACGGGCCGGAAAGCTCGGGCAAGACGACCCTCACGCTGCATGTCATTGCTCAGATGCAGAAGCTGGGCGGCACCTGCGCCTTCATCGACGCGGAGCATGCGCTTGACGTTCAGTACGCCCAGAAGCTTGGCGTGAAGTTGGAAGAGCTCTACCTTTCGCAGCCGGACACCGGCGAGCAGGCGCTGGAAATCACCGACTCGCTCGTTCGCTCGGGCGCCGTGGACCTCATCGTCATCGACTCCGTGGCGGCCCTGACGCCCAAGAGCGAAATCGAAGGTGACATGGGCGACGCGATGCCGGGCCTGCAGGCTCGCTTGATGAGCCAGGCGCTGCGCAAGCTCACGTCTTCCATCAACCGCTCGAAGACCCTCGTCATCTTCATCAACCAGATCCGCATGAAGATCGGCGTCACCTACGGCAGCCCCGAAGTGACGGCGGGCGGCAATGCGCTGAAGTTCTACAGCTCGGTGCGAATCGACATCCGCCGCAAGGGCTCCCTGAAGAAGGGCGAAGAGATCCTCGGGTCCGAAACCCGCGTGAAGGTCGTGAAGAACAAGGTGGCGCCTCCCTTCAAGGAAGCGGGCTTTGACATCCTCTACGGCCAGGGCATTTCCTACGAGGGCGAACTGCTTGACATCGGCTCCGACCTCAACATCGTTGACAAGAGCGGCGCCTGGTACGCCTACGAAGGCACGAAGATCGGCCAGGGCCGCGACAACGCTCGCCAGTGGCTGAAGGACCATCCGGAGAAGGCGCTTGAAATCGAAAACAAGATTCGCGCCGTAAAGGGCATGAAGGCGAAGACGATGTCGCTTGACGAGACGCCCAAGGACGCGAAGAAGGACGCGCCGGCGAAGGACGCCAAGGCCGCGGTGAAGGAAGACAAGAAGGCCCCCGCGAAGAAGGCGAAGGAAGCCCCTGTGAAGGAGGAGCCGCCTGTTGAGGAAGAGATCGTGCGCGTGGAGGATCCGGTCGATGAGACCGTGATCGATCCGGCCGAGCTCTACGAATGACCGCGGGCGAACGAAGCCGCGAAAAGAAGCCCCGCAGCCTCATGGCGCGGGGCTTGGACGCTTTGTCGCGGCGCGAGTACAGCCGCGACGAGCTCACCCGCAAGCTGATGTACAGTCTTGTTGAAGGCGAGACGCCGGACGACGTGACGGAAGTGATTGCGGAGCTTGAAAAGCGCGGCTATTTGAGCAATGAGCGGTATGCGGCGGGGCGCGTGCGCACCCGCTCTGTGCGCTATGGCAACCGGCGTCTGGCGGCGGAGCTGAAGCTGCAGGGCGTGGAAAGCGAGGCGATCGCGGAGGCGCTGGCTGACGCCGAGCCTGAAATCGACCGGGCGCGCGCTGTCTGGGAGCGAAAGTTCGGGGAGCCGCCGGAGGACTACAAGGAGAAGTGCCGTCAGGTGCGTTTTCTTGCCGCCCGGGGCTTTTCATTTGACGTCATCGGCCGCGTGCTCTCCGAAGCGGGAGACCGAACGGATGACGTGGAAGAATGAACGCCTCGTGACATAATGCCTCCGCCTTCTGGTCGGAGGCTTTCTTAAATAATTCAAGGGAATCAGGAGCTTTAAAGTGGCTTGGCTTTGGGATTTGCTCGTCAACTTTCATTGGGGCGCGGTGCTTCAGATCGTCATGATTGACATTCTGCTGGGGGGCGACAACGCTGTTGTGATCGCGCTGGCGTGCCGCAATCTTCCGAAGGAGCAGCGTCTGAAGGGCATTTTCTGGGGCACGGCGGGCGCCATCATTCTGCGCGTGGTGCTCATCACCTGTGCGGTGATGCTTCTTGATCTTCCTTTCCTGAAGGCGGTCGGGGCGATTCTTCTGCTTTGGATCGGCGTAAAGCTCGTTTTGCCGGAAGACGATGATCATGCGGAAGTCGCCGGCTCTTCGAAACTTCTCGGCGCCATCAAGACCATCATCGTCGCAGACTTTGTGATGAGCCTCGACAACGTCATCGCCATCGCGGGCGCGGCGCAGCAAGCCCACGAAGACCACCAGACGCTTCTCGTCGTCTTCGGCCTGCTGGTCTCCGTTCCCTTCATCGTGTGCGGCAGTCAGATCATTCTGAAATTCATTGACCGCTTCCCTGTCATCGTGTGGCTGGGCGGCGCGCTGCTGGGCTGGATCGCGGGCGGCATGGTGGTCACGGACGGCTTTGTGGCGTCGCACTGGCCGCAAGCGGCCGAGTGGGGGCATGTCGCGGGCGTCATTGGCGCTTTGGTCGTCGTGGCGATCGGCGGGCTCCTCGCCAAGCGCGCGAAGGCGAAGAAGGCCGTCGGCGCGAAGTAGTTCTTTGCTCAGACATGACCAATTCCGAGCTGTTTCTGAAGCCGCTGCCGCTGGGATCGGCTTCGTTTGAGACCATCCGGGCCGCTGCTGAGGTGTATGACGACAAGACGGCACTGGTGGCGCAGCTCGCAGCTTGCCGGCGGAAGCTGTTCATGGCCCGGCCGCAGCGGTTCGGCAAGTCCTTGCTGTTTGTCGACCTTCAAGTCATTGTTTCAAAACGGCTTGGACCATTTTCGCGGACTCGCCATCGAGTCGTTGTGGCAGGACAAGAAGACCTATCCCGTGGTTCATCTGAGTTTCTCCCGCTTGAAGCGCTTCGAGTCAGAGACGTCGTTTCAGCGGGAGGTCGAAAGCCGGATTGCTCAGGCGTATCGGGCGCTGGGCTTTGTGTACGACCCGACGAGCTTCATTCGGTTCTTCGATCAGCTCGAAGGCTGGCTGCTGCGACAGCCGCCGATGGCCTATGTGCTTCTTATCGACGACTATGACGCTCCGCTCACGGCGCACCTTGATGACGCAAGCGGGCTGCCTCACCATCAAGCGCCGTCAGTTTGACGACTACTTTGTGCAATGATGAGGCGGCGTCGGTTGTGCGTGCCATGGCGCGCATAGGCGGATGAACCGCCAAGCCCTTGAGGCTTGGCGTCATGCGGTCAAAGCCCGATGCGTTGCGCTGCCGCGGCCGCCAGCGACACCGCGACGTGCGTCGCTTCGGGCGTCTTCTCCGGGCAGGCCTTTCCGTCCGTGCCGAGCAGCACGCGAGTGCCGACGCCCGCCGCCAGCGCGGCCTGCATGTCGCCCGGCTTGTCGCCGAACATGACGGAGGCGGCGGGGTCGATCGCGAGCTCCTGACAGGCGCGAAGAAGCATGCCGGGCGCGGGCTTTCGGCAGTTGCAGACGCAGCGGTAGGCCTCGATCTTGGCCAGCGGATGATGCGGGCAGAAATAGACGGCGGCAAGAGGCGCGCCGGCTTCGGCGAACTTCGTTTTCACGACGTCGGTGAGCTTCTGAAAATCAGCTTCCGTGTAGTAGCCGCGGCCGATGCCGGACTGGTTCGTCACGATCACGAGCTGATAGCCTGCGCGGGCGTAGGCCGCCGCCGCTTCGAGCACTCCGGGGATCCACTCAAAGTCCTCGACGCGGGAGCAGTAGGCGACGTCGACGTTGATCACCCCGTCGCGGTCGAGAAAGACCGCGCGGGAGAGCTTGTCGGCGGCCATCAGGCGAGCACGCCGTCCGGGTAGGCGGCCGTGAGGTAGCGCATGTAGTCTGCGGTGCCCTGCTGCACGGTGCGGAAGGGCGTTGAGCAGCCGGCGCCGCGCAGCTGCGTGAGGTCAGCCTGCGTGAAGGCCTGGTACTTGCCGATGAGCGCTTCGGGGAAGGGAATGTACTCGATGAGGCCCTTCTCAACGGCCGCCTCAAGCGACAGGTTCTGGTCGGTGAGGGTGTTCACCACCGTGAGCGCGATGTCGTTGAAGGGCTGGGCGCGGCCCGTGCCGCAGTTGTAGATGCCGGAGACGCCCGACTTCACGAAGTGCATGATGCAGTTCACGACGTCTTCGACGTAGACGAAGTCGCGCATCTGGCAGCCGTTGCCGTAGCCGAGGCAGCCTTCAAAAAGCTTCACCTTGCCTTCCTTCTTGAACTGGAAGTACTGGTGGAAGGCGACGGAGGCCATGCGGCCCTTGTGCTGCTCGTGCGGGCCGTAGACGTTGAAGAAGCGCATGCCTGCCGCGGGCGCGGAGAGCGTTGCAAGGCGGCTTCTCAGCACCTGGTCAAAGAGGTACTTTGAGTAGCCGTAGCAGTTCAAGGGGCCTTCGTTCTTTACGTCTTCCACGAACGTCGTGCTGGCGCCGTAGGTGGCGGCTGACGAGGCGTAGACGAACGGGATGCGCTGCTTCTGGGCCCAGGCGAACAAGTCGAGCGTGTAGCGGTAGTTGTTCTCCATGATGTAGCGGCCGTCCGTCTCCATCGTGTCCGAGCAGGCGCCCATGTGGATGATGGCTTCGGGAATCGGCGCCGAGCCGTTTCTCACGCGCGCGATGAAGTCGTTCTTGTCGAAGTAGTCGCTGATGCGGCACTTGGCGAGGTTCTGGAACTTCTGGGCCTTCGTGAGGTTGTCCACGGCGATGACGTCATTGACGCCTTCGCGGTTGAGATGCAGAACGCAGTTGCAGCCGATGAAGCCGGCGGCGCCGGTCACGAGAATCGACATTTAGTTTCCTTTTCCAAAAAGTTCGTCATAGGTGACGCTCGCGGTGCCGAGCTTGCCGACGACGATGCCGCCGGCGCGGTTGGCGATGCGCACGGCTTCGGTTAAATCGAGACCGGCCGCGATCATGGCGGCGGTGACGGCGATTGAGGTGTCGCCTGCGCCGGAGACGTCAAACACTTCTCGGGCCTGGGCGGGCACGTTGAATTCACCTTCGTCCGTAAAGAGCGTCATTCCTTCTTCGCTGCGGGTGAGCAAAAGGGCGGTGAGCTCAAGCGACTGACGCAGCTTCTGCGCTTTTTCGATGAGTTCGGCTTCTGACTTCCATTCGCCGATCACAAGCGCGAGCTCCGCGCGGTTGGGCGTGATGAGCGTGGCGCCGCGGTAGCGGCTGTAGTCGCTGCCTTTGGGGTCGATCAAAACGGGGACGTTCGCCTGGCGGGCGGCGTCGATCATGCGGACGATGTGGTCAAGCCCTCCTTTGCCGTAGTCCGAGAGGACGAGCGCGTCAAAGTCCTTCACTTTGGCTTCGAAGGTCTCCGTGAGCGTGGCGAGCACCTCGTTGGCGGGATGGTCTTCGAAGTCGATGCGAACGAGCTGCTGGCGCCGCGCGAGCACGCGAAGCTTCACGGTGGTGCGCACCGAATCGTCCACGCCGGAGAGGTCTTCGATGCCGGCTTTCTTGAGCATCGCCTGAAGGCTTCGGCCGGCGTCGTCGTTGCCGATGACGCTCATGAGCGAAGCGCGGGCGCCCAGTTCGGCGATGTTGAGCGCCACGTTGGCGGCGCCGCCCAGGCGGTCTTCGTTCTTCACGATTTTCACCACCGGCACCGGGGCTTCCGGCGAGATGCGGTTGGTGTCGCCGAACCAGTAGCGGTCGAGCATCGAGTCGCCCACGACGAGCAGACGCTTCTGAGCGAGTGTGGTCTTGCTGATCATGCTTAGTTTCCATGGCGGCCGAGCCGCGTTGCGGGGCATTGTAGCGAGTTGACGGAATGAGCCTCGCGACAGCCGGCGCGGCTGGCGCCAGGGTTTGAAAAAATGAGTGCGGGAGGCGGTCACTCGGAGATTTCGAGCGCCTTCAGCTCGAGGCCGACGAAGACGGCGGCCACGAGCTTCAGGCGGGGAATGGTGCGGATGTTGTCTCCCGAGGCATAGGCTTTTGCCTGCGCCATGGCTTTTTCAAGTGCTTTCTGAATGGCAATTTTCGTACCTTCCGCTTTTGTCAGATGTTTGAATTCAATAAGAAAAGAAGTTTTTCCGCGACTGCCTGGCGTGGGCTGGACCAGAAGGTCGATGTTTCCGCTGACAAGCCCGCGAACTTCGACTTCTTGCTCTGCGTTGAAGGCGTCCGTAAAGCCAAAACTGCCCAAGAGCCAGGTTTGGAAGTCACTTTCGGTGAGATGGAGGTGGGTGTGGACGCCGCTTCGGGCCTTGAATCGATTGCAGGACACATTGAAGAAGGGAACCGGGTCGCCTTCGGCCAGAGCGGCGTAAGCCTCCTGATAAGCTTTTGGAACGTACTTCCACGAGGGAGTTTGCAGGACGTTCTTCATGAAGTATTCAAAGAACTGAATGCGGATGGCGCGGTTAGGTACGACAAAAGCGTAAGCATCATCGGGAGCGTACGTGAGAAAGCCTAGATAAAAAAGGGCCGACAGCACCTGATCGTCATCGAAGGAGGCTTGTCTGTTGAGATTCAACAGTTGAAGTGTTCCGATGTCAAAAGGTATCTTCTCCCCGCGCAAGGCTTTTTCAACGACGGACTTGACGAAGTCAGGATCTCCGAGGCTGAGAATTCCCTCGATCTTTGAAATGTCCGGTGCGGACGACGGGTCAAGAACATTGGCGGGTTCTTTTCCCCTGAACGCAATTTCGCTCAGGTAGTAGAGACACATGGAGGCGTTGAATACGGACACCTCGCTGTCAGGACTGAAGCGATATCCGTTGTAAAGCGTCTTCATGCGAAGCAGAACGTCGTCGAGGGAGTGGCCGTACTTGTCAAGATCAATGATTTGAGGAATAAGACGACGAAGCTCAGACTCTTCGAAGCCGAACATGGCCGCTATCTGAGGCAGGTCAGAGATGTTGTTGGCGCAGGAGAAGCCGGACGTCATGGAGTCCAGCGGGATGGAGGTGACGCCGGTGATGAAAAGTCGTGCAATAGGTCCGCCGTCACCCGCAGCTGATTTGATTTTGCTGTAAAAATCCTTCAAGAACCCATTGGCGGTCGTAATGGCTTTGAATTTGTTCAAGTCCGATGAAAGGATTTCGTTGGCGAATTGATCGTACTCGTCAATGATCACATAGAGCTTCTTGCGATAGTCTGGTCCCAGAATGGAAAAAAAACGCTTGATCAAGTCAGCGGCGCTTGAAAATTTCCCGCTCAGGATTTCTTCCTGACGCGGATGCGGGTACGTGCTGAAAAAAACGTTAAGGTCGCTTAGAACGTTGTTGAGAAAGCCTTGTTCCAAGGGATCGCAGGCAGAAAGTCCGGCAAATTCAAGTTTCAGCACATAGAACTGGTTGGCCAGCGGTGTTTTATGGGCGGCAATGTAAGTTCCGGCGAAATTCTTCGTGAAATCCTTGGCGGCCGCGATGTCGTAGTAGGCCGCAAGCGTCGAAGTAAAAAGGGTTTTTCCAAAGCGGCGAGGGCGCACGACGAAAGGTTTGGTAACGCCGAGATTTTCTAATGTTTCAATGAACTGTGTTTTGTCGACATAGGCGAAGTTCTGCCGGCGAATGTCGACGAAGGCATCCTGTCCGCAAGGAGCTTGTTTGAGGTTGGCGGGCGCCATGGAGCAATCTCCCGAGGTCACGTGGCTGGACTTGAGCGTGATGATGGTGAAATAAGTAACATTTAACCATGATATAACAAAATATTTAGTTGTCAACGGCTTATGTTGTAAGCAACTGCGACAGCGGATTGGCTTGGCGGTGATGAGGAAGAAGTTGCGCTGTAAAATCGCTCCTATCAACTGAAAGATAAGGAAATGCAGAGGTGTCGGATGAGTAGCGGCCGAAGAGATCGGTGGCGACGATTTAGACGCTTATTCTGACGGGCGCAAGGAATATCTTTGATGCCAGTTCTCGTTTTGGTTGCAGGTTTGAACGGTTCAGGCCAGAAATTGGTGCAGCAGGCCAAGCGGGCAGGGTGCAAGCGCTTCACAGAGCTTCTGACTGACCCTGTAAAATTCTAATATTTGTTAATTATGAAGATAGCGCCTTATCACAGAGCGCGATTTCTATTGAGTCATGACGGAAAAACAGTCTCATCCTTTTCTTCGCGACACCTATGCGGGCAAGACGGTGAAGTCGGCCTGCGGCATTACGGTTGACATCGGCCGCCAGCGCCTTGCGGCGGCGGAGTTAAAGGAGCTTTTTGCGCTCGCCGAGGAAAAGGGCGTGCTTGAAGCCAATGCGCGCATGCGCATGGGCGCCATTGTCAACACCAGTGAAAATCGGCCGGCGCTGCACACGGCGCTGCGCGACACCTCGGTGTCCGCGCCCTTTCACAAGGAGGTGTCGCAAGCGCTCAACCACCTCTGCAACTTTGCTGAAGACGTTCGCAGCGGACTCTTCTGCGGCTGCCGCGGCGACGCCATCACCGACATCATCAACATCGGCATTGGCGGTTCGGAAATGGGGCCGCGCGCCGTGTGGCACGCGCTGCGCTACGTTCAGCCCGGCATTCGCCTGCATTTTCTGACGGCCGCCGACGGCGTTCTCTTTGACCGCATCGTGAGCGGCTTGAATCCTTTCAAGACGCTCGTCGTGGTGTCCTCAAAGAGCTTCGGCACGCGTGAAACGATGGTGAACGCGGCGGCGGTGGACCAGTGGCTTTTGGACGCTGGCATTTCCGGCAAGGACCGCAACCATCACATGGTCGTGGTGTCCGCGAAGGCGGACGCCGCCGAGCAGATGAATCTTCCCGAGACGAACCGCTTCCCGATCTGGGACTGGGTGGGCGGCCGCTTCTCCGTGTGGTCGAGCATCGGGCTGCCCTGCGCCATCGCGCTCGGGCCGGAAGTCTTCCGCCAGCTCCTTGCCGGCGCCCACGCGATGGACGCGCACGTGGCGGACGCGCCCGCGGAGGACAACCTCGCGCTCATTCTGGCGCTGCTGTCTTACCGCAATGCGCAAAAGGGCGTGGCGACGCACTGCTTCCTCCCCTATGACGAACGGCTTCGCACGATGGTCTTCTGGCTGCAGCAGCTCGAGATGGAAAGCCTTGGGAAAAGCACCACGGCCGACGGCAGCCGCGTCACCTGCCGCACGGGGCAGGGCGTCTGGGGCGGGCACGGCAACGAATCCCAGCACTCTTTCTACCAGTGGCTGCGCGAAGGCACGGCCTCGAGCTCGGTGGACCTCGTCTGGTGCGAAAAGCCCGGCCATCGCCACGCCGACCTGCACCGCGTGCTGATCGCGAACGCCAAGGCGCAGGCCGAGGCGCTCGTCACGCGAGATCCGACGGATGAATTCTGCAATGCGGTGACGACCCTCTCCATTGACGAGCTGTCGCCCTCGCGGCTCGGGGCCTTGATGGCGCTTTATGAACACAAGACCACGATGCTGGGCACGCTCTTTGGCATCAATCCCTTTGACCAGCCGGGCGTGGAATTGGGCAAGAAGCTGAGCCGCTCGGCGGAAGCCGCGGCGGGAGCGCTCTGATGCGCCGCATTCTCATCATCAAGTCGAGCTCCATGGGAGACGTCGTGCACGCGCTTCCCGTGGCGTACGACATCAAGCAGGCCTTTCCCGGCGTTCGACTTGACTGGGTGGTGGAGGAGGCTTTTCAGGACATCGTGGAGCTGAGCCCGTGGATTGACGGCAAGATCGTCACGGCGTTCCGTCGCTGGCGCAAGCACCCGCTCTCGTCCGAAACCCGCGCCGAAGTGGCGCGCGTCAAGAAGTCGCTGCGCGAAAATCGCTACGACCTCGTGATCGATCTGCAGGGGCTCGTGCGCTCGGCGCTCGTCGCGCGCTGGTGCGGCGTGAAGTCCGTGGGCTACTCCCGCGACACGATTCGAGAGCCGCTGGCGAGCTTCTTTTACTCTGAAACAAAGCGCGTGCCGGAAAGCCTCACGCCGGTGAAGCGCTACCGCACCATGGCGGCCGAATGTCTGGGCTATGCGATCGATGCGGAGCATCCGGTCTACGCTCTGGCGGCCAAGCCTTTGGCGAGCCGCCCCGCCGAGGGCGACTACGCCGTGATGGCCGTCAACACCAGCCGCGAGGAAAAGCTCTGGGCGCGCGATCGCTGGATTCAGACGACGCAGGCCCTCGTGAAGGCGGGGATCACGCCCGTCTTCGTGTGGGGAAGCGCTGCCGAGGAAGAGCGCGTGCGCACGCTTGCCGACCTCGTGCCGGGCACGGTGGTGGCGCCCCACATGACGCTGCCTGAAATCGCTTCGGTGCTGAAGGCTTCCGTCGGGCTCATCGGCGTGGACACTGGCATTTCGCATCTCGCGGCGGCGCTCGCGGTGCCGGCGGTCGGCATCATCGTCGGCACGAGCGCGCAGCTCTTTCGACTGGTGGGCGAGGGCGAGTGCACGACCGTGGGCGACAAGGGCGTGGTGCCCTCGTCGGCGGAAGTGCTCGCCGCCTTCTCGTCTGTCACCGGACGCCGGGTGAAGCCGTGAAGTGGATGACGCCGGGGCTCTACCGGCTCATCGCACGGTGCGCGACGCCGCTTGCGAAGCTCTACCTCAAAAAGCGCGCCAGAAAGCAGCCGGACTACCTTCTGCACTGGGACGAGCGGTTTGCGGAGTGCCGCTATCCCGCGCCCGCGCGGCCGCGCCTCTGGGTGCACGCCGTGAGCGTGGGGGAGACAAACGCCGCGGCGCCTCTCATTGACGATCTCATGAAGCGGCTGGGGGACGTTGAGCTTCTCCTCACCTGCATGACGCCCACGGGGCGGGACGCCGGAAAGAAAATCGTCGCCCGCTGGCCCGGCCGCGCCGTGCAGTGCTACTTGCCGTACGACGTGCCGGCCTTCGTGGAAAAGTTTCTCGATGAGACGCGTCCGACGCTGGGCGTTCTGATGGAAACCGAGGTGTGGCCCAACTTGATTGCGGCGGCTCGGGCGCGGGGGCTGCCGCTGGTGCTTGCCAACGCCCGCGAGTCGCAGAAGAGTTCGGCGAAGGCGGAGCCTTTTGACCGCGTGATGCGGCCGGCGTTTGCGACGTTTGCCGCCGTGCTCGCGCAAAGCGAGGCGGACGCCCGGCGCCTCGTGCAGCGCGGGGCGCGCCCCGAGGCGGTGACGGTGGCGGGGTCGCTCAAGTTTGACGTGCCGGTGAATGAAGCGGCCCGAGAAAAAGCGGCGGCCTTCAAGGCCGCTCGATCGCTTCCGATTCTGCTCATCGCGAGCACCCGCGAGGGCGAAGAGGCGATGTTCGCGCCCCAGCTGAAGACCTTCGCCGGCCGGGCCGTCGTGCTGCTGGTGCCGCGGCATCCGCAGCGCTTTGACGACGTGGCGGCCCTGCTCCAGGCGGCGGGCGTGGCCTTCGTGCGCCGCAGCGCGTTTACGGATCCCCTGGCTATTCCGATCGAAGCGTCCGTCATTCTGGGCGACAGCATGGGGGAGATGGCCTTTTACTGCGCGGCGGCGGACGTCACCCTGATGGGCGGCTCCTTTGGCGGCACGGGCTGCCAGAACCTCATCGAGCCCGCGGCGGCGGGGTCGCCCGTGGTGCTGGGGCCTTCGCTCTACAACTTTCAGAAGATCGCCGACGACGCGGCCGCCATGGGCGCCGCGGTGAAGACGGCGGGTGCCGAAGAGGGCGTTCGGGAGGCGCTTGCGCTGCTCACGAACGCAGCCGAACGTCAGCGCCGGCATGAAGCGGCGCTCGCCTTCGCCCGGCGCTATACAGGCGCGGCGGCGGCGATGGCCGAGGCCTGCGCCGCCCTCTGGCAGACCCATTGAAAAAAGGAGGCCGGCATGGCACGCATTCCCAACTGTCTTTCCATTGCGGGCGTGGATCCGTCAGGCGGCGCCGGCGTGCTCGCGGACGTGAAGGCGATGAGCGCGGCGGGCGCCTACGCCGCGGGCGTCGTGACGGCGCTCACGGCGCAGAACACCTGCGGCGTCACGGGCGTGATGCCGGTGCCTCCCGCCTTTGTGACGGAGCAGCTGGAAACACTTTTTGCGGACGTTGCGATTGACGCCGTGAAGATCGGCATGCTCGCTGACCCCGGCATCATCAGCGCCGTGGCGGAAAGCCTGCGAAAGCACCGGCCGGCGTGGATCGTTCTTGATCCTGTGATGGTCGCCAAGAGCGGCGACCGGCTGCTTGCTGAAGAAGCGCTCGCGGCGCTCAAGACGGAGTTGATCCCGATGGCCGACGTCATCACCCCGAACCTGCCGGAAGCGGAAGCGCTGCTCGGCCGACCGATTGCGGGGCGCGAAGCGATGCCGGCGGCGGCGCGTGATCTTTTTCGCCTCATGACGACGAAAAAGGGCGGCGTTCTTTTAAAGGGCGGGCACCTCGCGTCGGGCGAGGCGGCGAGCGACCTTTATTTCGACGGCGAGGATCACTGGTTTGAAAGCCCCCGCCTTGCGACGAAGAACACGCATGGCACGGGGTGCACCCTTTCTTCGATGCTCGCGGCGCAGCTTGCTTTCTCTCAAGAGCCTTTGCGGGCCGTTGCCGTTGCAAAGCGCTACATGACGGCGGCAATCGGCGCGGCGGATGATCTCGCCGTGGGCCGCGGTCACGGGCCTGTGAGCCATTTTGTCGGCATGACGTCGCCGTTTGCGGCGCCCGATCTCCGGCATTGACCGACGGCGGGGCGAAAAAATCCCTTTCGCTGCACCATTGCGGTGCGGTGGAAAACAGGCACAATTGCCTAGTTTTTCAGGAAAAGCGCTTCAGCGCTTTCTCTACAATCAACCCTTCCTCCGCGCCTTTTTGGGGCGCGCGAGGAGCCCTTTGCGGGAAAAAAGAATCCTATGCAGAAACTCAAGATTGTCGGCGGCCGGCGCCTCGCAGGCACGGTTCGCGCCTCCGGCGCGAAGAACGCGGCGCTGCCGATTCTGGCGGCGTGCCTTCTCACGTCCGACCCCGTCATCCTGCACAACGTGCCCGATCTCGCCGACGTGAAGACGATGGTGAAGCTCTTGAGCGGCATGGGCGTTGCCGTGGAGAAGACGGGCCCCTCGGACTACCGGCTTTGCGCCGCCAGCGTTACGGGCACCGAGGCGCCGTACGATCTTGTGAAGACGATGCGGGCGTCGATTCTGGTGCTGGGGCCCTTGGTCTCGCGCTTCGGGTCGGCGAAGGTGTCGCTGCCGGGCGGCTGCTCCATCGGCGCGCGTCCCGTGGACCAGCACATCAAGGCGATCCGCGCCATGGGCGCCGACATCGCCATCGACCACGGCTATGTGGTGGCGAAGGCGTCGCGCTTGAAGGGCGCGAAGATCGTGACCGACATGGTGACCGTCACCGGCACCGAGAACATCCTCATGGCGGCCGTGCTCGCCGAAGGGACCACCGTCATTGAAAACGCGGCGCGCGAGCCGGAGGTCGTGGACCTCGCGGATCTTTTAAACGCCATGGGCGCCAGGATCACGGGCGCGGGCAGTCCCGTCATCACGGTGGAGGGCGTGAAGTCGCTGCACGGCGCCGAGCACGCCGTCATCGCCGACCGCATCGAGACGGGCACCTTCCTTTGCGCGGCGCTCGCGACGCGCGGCGACGTCACGGTGACAAACGCCGCGCCGCACACGCTGGAAGCGGTGATCGGCAAGCTGCGCGAGGCGGGCGCCGTCGTGGAGACGGGGCCCGACTGGATTCGCGCGAAGATTGACGACCGTCCGCAGGCGGTGGACGTCCGCACCGTGCCGCACCCGGGCTTTCCCACCGACATGCAGGCGCAGTTCATGGCGCTCGATGCCGTCGCCCGTGGCAGCGGCCGCATTGTTGAAACCATTTTTGAAAACCGCTTCATGCACGTGCCTGAGCTGCAGCGCATGGGGGCTGACATCGCCGTTGACGGCCACACGGCCGTGGTGCGCGGGGTGGAGACCCTCGAAGGCGCCGCCGTCATGGCAACGGACCTTCGCGCCTCGGCCTGCCTCGTGATCGCGGGGCTCGCGGCGCGCGGCGAAACGGTCATCGACCGCATCTACCATCTTGACCGCGGGTACGAGCACATCGAGGCGAAGCTTTCCGCGCTCGGGGCCGACATCGTGCGCACGGCTTGAGCGAAACCACAAGGACATCAGAACCGTGATTACTCTGGCGTTGTCAAAGGGACGAATCTTTGAAGAGCTGCTGCCGTTTCTCGCCGCGGCGGGCATCCGTCCGCTGGAAAATCCCGACGAGTCTCGCAAGCTCATGATCGGGACGAACCGCGAGGATCTGCGCATCGTCGTGCTGCGCGCGACCGACGTGCCGACCTATGTTCAGTACGGCGCGGCCGACATGGGCGTCACTGGCTGGGACACTCTTTACGAGCACGGCGGCAACGGCCTTTATGCGCCGGTTGATCTGAAGATCGCCCGCTGCCGCATGTGCGTCGCCGCGCCGAAGACCTTCGACTGGGAGGCGAACGTTCGCTCGGGCGCGCGCCTGCGCATCGCGACGAAGTACCTCAAGTGGTCGCGCGACTGGTTTGCGAAGGCGGGCGTGCACGTGGACCTCATCAAGCTCTACGGCTCGATGGAGCTCGCGCCGATCGCGGGGCTGGCGGACGCCATCGTGGACCTCGTGAGCACGGGGGCGACGCTGAAGGCGAACAACATGCGCGAAATTCAGACGGTGGCGCCCATCTCGTCGCGCCTCATCGTCAATCAGGGCGCGATGAAATTGAAGCGCGCCGAGCTGATGCCCATCATCACGGCGATGCGCGAGACGGCGGAGCGCGAGGAAGCCCGGCGCGCCGCTGCCAAAAAGAATTGAACTTTCTGGAGATTTGAAAAATGATGATTCGTCGTTTGTCGACGGCTGACGCGGACTTTCAGGCCGCCTTCAGCCAGCTCGTGGCTCGCGACGCCAGCGTGGATCCGGTGATCACGCAGCGCGCCGAAGCCATCGTGGAAGACGTGCGCCAGCGCGGCGACGCCGCGGTGCTTGAATACACCGCCAAGTTTGACCGTCTGCCCGCCGAGAAGCTCTCGGACCTCATGGTGACCGCCGACGAAATGAAGGCGGCGCTCGAAAGCCTCCCCGCCGAGCAGCGCGAGGCGCTCGAAGAGGCCGCCCGCCGCATTCGCGAATTTCACGAAAAGGAGCTCGCGGAAAGCTTCACCATGACGGACTCGATGGGGAGCCGTCTGGGACAGCGCGTGACGCCGATCGCGTCCGTGGGCCTCTACGTGCCGGGCGGCAAGGCCGCCTACCCGAGCTCGGTGCTGATGAACGCCATGCCCGCCAACGTGGCGGGCGTGAAGCGCATTGAGATGGTCGTTCCGACGCCGGGCGGCGAAAAGAACGCTCTCGTTCTCGCGGCGGCGAGCTTGGCGGGCGTCTCCCGCGCCTTCACGATCGGCGGCGCCCAGGCCGTGGCGGCGCTCGCGTATGGCACGGAGACGATTGAAGGCGTGGACAAGATCGTGGGCCCGGGCAACGCCTACGTCGCGGCCGCGAAGCGCAAGGTCTTCGGCAAGGTGGGCATCGACATGATCGCCGGCCCCTCTGAAATCCTCATCGTCTGCGACGGCAAGACGCCCGCGGACTGGATCGCCATGGACCTCTTCAGCCAGGCTGAGCACGACGAGCTCGCGCAGGCGATTCTGCTCACGCCCGACGCCGCCTTTGCGGACGCCGTTGAAGCCTCCATCGCGCGCCAGATCGAGACCATGCCCCGCAAGGCGATCATCGAGAAGTCGCTTGCGAACCGCGGCGCCATCATTGTGACGAAGGACCTCGCCGAAGCCTGCGCCGTCGCCGACCAGATCGCGCCGGAGCACCTGGAGCTGAGCACGGACGAACCCGAAAAGTGGGCGGAGCACATCCACCACGCGGGCGCCATCTTCCTCGGCCGCTTCACCGCCGAGGCGCTGGGCGACTACTGCGCCGGCCCCAACCACGTGCTGCCCACGAGCCGCACGGCGCGCTTCTCTTCGCCCCTGGGCGTCTATGACTTCCAGAAGCGCACGAGCATGATCCACATCTCGGACGAAGGCGTGCAGCATCTGGGCCGGATCGCCGGCATTCTCGCGGACGGCGAGCATCTCTACGCGCATGCCGCGAGCGCCCGCTACCGCTTGAAGAAGTAGCCTCGCGCTTCACGCTTTGCGGGAGCCCCGCCGCGGGCTCCCGGTCCTTTCTTTCTCCCCATTTTCTGAGGAAACCCGCCATGCGCACTGCAGAAATCCAGCGCCGGACTGCGGAAACCGACATCGCCGTGCGAGTCAGTCTCGACGGCACGGGGGCGGCCGAGCTCTCCACGGGCATCGGCTTTTTTGACCACATGCTCCATCAGATCGCGCGCCACGGGATGATTGATCTCGTCGTGGACGCCAAGGGCGACTTGGAAGTGGACGGCCACCACACGGTGGAGGACGTGGGGATCGCCCTCGGGGACGCCTTCAAGGCGGCGCTGGGGGACAAGGCGGGCATCACGCGCTACGGCTTTGCGTACGTGCCCTTGGATGAATCCCTCTCCCGCGTGGTGCTCGACCTTTCGGGCCGCGCCGCGCTCGTTTTTGAGGCGAACTTCACCGCGCCCATGGTCGGGGGCTTTGACACCCAGCTCGTGCGCGAGTTCTTCCAGGCCTTCGCGAACCACGCCGGCGTCACGCTGCACGTGGACAATCTGCGGGGCGTGAACGCTCATCATCAGATTGAATCGATCTTCAAGGCGTTTGGACGCGCGCTGCGCGCCGCGGTGGCGGTGGACGAGCGCGCGGGCGGCCGCCTGCCTTCCACAAAGGGGGTGCTATGAGCGTCATCGCTGTTGTGGACTATGGCTCGGGCAATTTGAGAAGCGTCGCCCGGGCGGTGGAGGCCGCGGCGCAGCCCGCGGACACGGTGCTCGTCACGTCGGAGGCCGCGAAGGTGCGCGCCGCCGACCGCGTGGTTTTCCCGGGGCAGGGCGCCATGGCGGACTGCATGGCGCATTTGGAGGCGTCGGGGCTCAAGGACGCCGTGCTCGAAGCGATTCGCACGAAGCCCGTGTTCGCGGTGTGCGTCGGCATGCAGATGCTTTTTGAAAAGAGCGACGAAAACGGCGGCGCAGCGGCGCTGGGGCTCTTCAAGGGGAAGGTGATCCGCTTTCCCGAGGCGGCCATGGTGACGGCGCAGGGCGCGCGGCTCAAGGTGCCGCAGATGGGCTGGAACACGGTGGCGCAGCGCATGGCGCATCCTCTGTGGGCGGGCATTGCGGATCACTCGTGGTTCTACTTCGTGCACAGCTACTTTGTGGCGCCTGAGGACGATTCGATCGCGGCGGGCACGACCTGCTACGGGCTTCCCTTCGTGTGCGCCGTCGCCCGCGACAACCTCTTTGCCACGCAGTTCCATCCGGAAAAAAGCGCCGAGGCGGGGCTGCGGCTTTACGCCAACTTCCTTTCCTGGAAACCCTAAAAAAGGATTCGACATGCTTCTTCTTCCTGCCATTGACATCAAGAACGGCCGCTGCGTGCGTCTCAAGCAGGGCGACCTTGAAAAGAACATCACGGTCTACAACGAAGATCCCGTGGACCAGGCCGCGCAGTGGGCGAAGCTCGGCGCGCGGCGCATCCACCTCGTGGACTTGGACGGCGCGGCGACGGGCGAGCCTGTGAACGCGGCGCTCATTCGCGAGATGATTGAAGAGATCGGCCCCGAAAAGGAGATCGAGCTCGGGGGCGGCATCCGCTCCCTGAGCCAGATCGAGGCTTACCTGGAGGCAGGCGTCACCTACGCTGTCGTGGGCACGGCCGCCGTGAAAAATCCGGCGTTTCTCGCCGAGGCCTGCCGCGCGTTCCCGGGGCGCATCATCTGCGCCGTGGACGCCAAGAATGGCAGGGTGGCGACGGACGGCTGGGTGAACACCACCGAATTCGAGGTGAAGGCGCTCGCGCGCCGCTTTGAAGACTTTGGCGTCGCGGCCTTCCTCTACACCGACATCGCCCGCGACGGGATGCTCACGGGCGTCAACGTCGAGGCGACGGCGGAACTCGCGCGCGCCGTGTCGGTGCCGGTGCTCGCCTCGGGCGGCATGCATACGCTGGACGACGTGAGGGCGCTCCTGGCGGTGGAAAAGGACGGCGTGGCGGGCGCAGTGCTGGGGCGCAGCCTCTACGAAGGCACGATCAAGTTTGACGAGGCGCTGGCGCTTGTGAAGGAGGCGGAGCATGCTCGCTAAGCGCATCATCCCCTGCCTCGACGTCACCGCCGGGCGCGTCGTGAAGGGCGTCAACTTTGTGGAATTGAAGGATGCGGGCGATCCCGTCGAAGTCGCCGCCCGCTACAACGGCGAGGGCGCCGATGAGCTCACGTTTCTCGACATCACGGCGTCAAGCGACGGCCGCGGCTTGATTCTTGACGTGATTGAGCGCGTGGCGAACCAGGTTTTCATCCCTCTTACGGTGGGGGGCGGCATTCGCGAGGTGGAGGACATCCGCCGCCTTTTGAACGCGGGCGCCGACAAGATTTCCATCAACACCGCGGGCGTCTTGAATCCCGATCTCATCGGCGAATCGGCGGCGAAGTTCGGCTCCCAGTGCATCGTGACCGCCATCGACGCGCGCCGCCGCGACAAGACGGATCCTGCCAAGGGCTGGGAAGTCTTCACGCACGGCGGCCGCAAGGCGACGGGGCTCGACGCGGTGGCGTGGGCTCGGCGCGTCGCGGCGCTGGGCTCGGGTGAAATTCTGTTGACGAGCATGGACTGCGACGGCACGAAGACGGGGTTTGACCTGGAGCTTACGAAAGCCGTGTCGGACGCCGTGTCAGTGCCCGTCATCGCTTCCGGGGGCGTCGGCAACCTGCAGCATCTGGCGGACGGCGTCACGAAGGGCGGCGCGGACGCGGTTCTTGCCGCCTCGATTTTTCACTACGGCATGTACACCGTGCGCGAAGCCAAGGAATTCATGGCGGCGCAGGGCATTCCCGTGCGGCTATAAGGGGCGGTCATGTGGCTGGATGACGTGAAGTTCAATGAAGCGGGGCTGGTCCCCGTCGTTGCGCAGTCCGTGAAGGACGGGCGCGTCCTGATGCTCGCGTGGGCGAACCGCGAGGCGCTGGAAGAGACGGCGCGCACGAAGCGCGGCGTCTATTTCTCCCGCTCCCGGCAGAAGCTCTGGCGCAAGGGGGAAGCGTCGGGGAACGTGCAGCGCGTGCAGGACATTCGACTGGACTGCGACGGCGACGCCGTGCTTTATGTTGTGGACCAGGCGGGTGGCACGGCGTGTCACACGGGGCACGAGAGCTGCTTTTACCGGACGCTCACGGACGATCTTGCCTGGCAGGAGGCGGATCCGGTGGTGAAGGACCCCGCCGCGATGTACGGTCTCGCGCACTGACGGCGCGGCCGCCGGCCAAAGAAAAACCCGCCCGGACTCGAAAGTCGGCTGGCGGGTTTCTTGCGAGCGCAAGAGCGTGTGGCTTACTTCTTGAGGTACACCAAATCCCACACGCCGTAGCCCAGTCGCTCGCCGCGGGCCTGGAACTTTGTGCAGGGGCGCTCGGTGAGGGGATTTGCCATCACGGGCGAGAAGCCTTCGGGGTGGGCGTTGACAAGCTTGGCTTCGCCGTTTAGCACCTCAAGCATCTGCTCGGCGTAGTTCTCCCAGTCGGTGGCGCAGTGAATGTAGCCGCCCGGGGCGAGCTTGTCGGCGAGAACCGTCACGAAGTCGGGGCGAACGAGGCGGCGCTTGTGGTGCCTCGCCTTGCGCCAGGGGTCGGGAAAGAAGATGTGAATGCCGGCGAGCGTGCCGTCGGGAATCATGTCGCGCACGACTTCCATCGCGTCGTGGCGGCAGATGCGCACGTTGCTGAGATTCTTTTCATCGAGAAGCTTGCTCAAGGCGCCCACGCCCGCCGCAAAGACTTCGCAGCCCAGAAAGTTCACTTCGGGATGCGCTTCGGCGATCGCCGCCGTCGTCTCTCCCATGCCGCAGCCGATTTCCAGCACGAGCGGCGCCTTGCGGCCGAAAGCTTTTTCGGCGTCAAAGGCCTTCACTTCGTACGGGGCTTCGTACTTGGGGAAGAGGTCGTCCAGGGCGCGTTCCTGCGCCGCCGAAATATGGCCGCGGCGCAGCACGAAGCTGCGGATGTGGCGGTGCTTCAGTTCCTCGATCTGTTCGGGCGTAAGCGTTTCAGAAGACATGGCGGAGAGAGCGGATACAAAAAAACGAACCGTTTGGAAAAACGATCCGTTGACAGGAAAGTGGAGCGGGCGAAGGGAATCGAACCCTCGTATAAAGCTTGGGAAGCTTTCGTTCTGCCATTGAACTACGCCCGCAGACCGCTTTGAGAGCGGGGATTATGCCCGAGTTCAGAAGAAATTTCCAATGTTTTGCGGCGCGATCAGCGGTCGCGCGGTCCGGGCCTCATAATGCCGGGTGCTTCCGGGCTGTCGGGAGCGACGGGGCCTCGGCGCCCCTCGATCGAGTAAGTTGTCGGTAATGCGCCGGGCTGACAATGGTTCTTGCGTTTCTTTTGCTGTTTTGCCATGTCTCGTCTTTCCACAGAAGAGCTGCTCGCCAAGATTCGCCGCAAGGAGGCGCTTTCCTCGGCGGAGCAGACGTCGCTCGTGGTGCGTCTTTCCGTGCCCGCGGTTCTCGCGGAGATCTCCACCATCCTGATGGAGTACATCGACGCGTCCATGGTGGGGCATCTCGGGCCGCAGGCGTCCGCCGCCGTGGGCGTCATCATGCCGGTGCTCTGGCTGTTCTGGGGCGTGGCGGGCGCCGTGTGCATGGGCTTTTCCGTGCAGGTGGCGCATCGCATCGGCGCCAATGACCTGCCGGGAGCGCGAAGCGTGCTGCGGCAGGCGCTCGTGACGGGGCTGGCGGTGAGTCTGGTGACGCTGCTGCTGGGAACAGGGCTGAGCCCCTGGGTTCCGCGCTGGATGGGCGCGACAGAAGCGGTGGCGGCGGATGCTTCGTCGTACTTTTCGCTCTTTTCTTTGGGACAGCCGGTCTTCGTTCTGCTGTTTCTCTCAAGCGGCATGCTTCGCTCGGCGGGCGACATCAAGACGGCGTCGCTCATGAACGTGGCGCTTTGCCTTTTTGACGTCTTCTTCAACTGGCTCTTCATCTATCCGTCGCGCGACATCGTGGTCGCCGGCGTTTCGATTCCGGTGTGGGGCGCGGGGCTTGGCGTGGCGGGGGCGGCGCTGGGAACGATCGCCGCCGGCGTCGCCGCTTCTTCGGTGCTGCTTTACAAGCTCTGCTTTCGTTCGCCCTTGCTGCGGCTCACGGCGGACCGAGGCAGCTTCCGGCCCACGCGCGAGACGCTGCGCCGCGCGCTCACGATCGGACTGCCCATCGGCTGCGAGCGCTTTTTCATGTGCTCGGCTCAGATCGTTTTGACGATGATCGTGGCGCCTCTGGGGACCGTGGCGCTAGCGGCGCACGGGCTCGCGAATACGGCGGAGAGTCTTTGCTACATGCCGGGGTACGGCGTTTCCGAGGCTGCCACGACGATGGTGGGGCAGAGCCTCGGTGCCGGACGCAAGGATCTCGCGCGGCGCATGGCCTGGCGCGCCGTCGCCATTGGCATGGTCGTGATGACGGCGATGGCGGTGCTGATGTATGTGGAGGCGCCGCAGCTCATGGCATGGCTGACGCCTGACGCCGCAGTCATAGCGGCGGGCAGCGAGGTGCTGCGCGTGGAAGCTTTGGCGGAGCCCCTCTTTGCGGCGGCGATTGTGGCCTACGGCGCCTGCCTGGGAGCGGGCGACACCTTCATTCCCTGCCTCATGAATCTCGGCAGCATGTGGGTGGTGCGTTTGTCGCTTGCGTTCTGGCTGGCGCCGATTCTGGGGTTGAAAGGCGTGTGGATCTCCATGGCATCGGAACTCTCTTTCCGCGGAAGCCTCTTCCTGCTGAGGTTGCGAGGAAGCCGCTGGATGCGGCGCATGGACCGAACGCAAGCGTGAGAGACCGCGGATTGGAAGGAGCTCAGGCTGGCGGCTGGAGAGGAATCGGATCGGCTGAAGAAGGTGGAAGTCCCAGCTCCTT
>CAVJUB010000001.1:31640-57798 GCA_963652545.1 Hallella faecis
CCTTGCTGAAGGCCTTGTTCGAGTCCTTGTTCGAGTCCTTGCTCGAGCCCCTGTTCGCGGCCCAGTTCAAAACCTTCCTCCCGCGCTTCATCGCGGATGCTGTCTTCTATTGTGTACATGGATTCCAATGCCTCCTCAAGGGGATTGTCTACAAATATACCGTTATTTTCAAGGAATTGCTTTTTTCCGGGCACGCCGCGGTTTCTAAAGAGAACACCCAGAATATTCATCGGGTCGCCGTCGACGGCCGTCATGTCGCCTTTGGGCAGGTAGATCTTCGCGTAGCCCATTTTGCTGCGGGCGGTCTCTTCGGGCAGCGGCACCGTTTCGCCTGAGGCGAGACGGCGGCTCACGGCCAGCGTGCCGAAGTCTGTCTGGCCTTCCTGCGCTTGCGTTGGGCTGATGAAGAGCCACAGGCTGTAGAACTTCTGCAGCTTGGTGTAGTCTGAGCCGCGGAAGACGCCGCGCCCTTTCTGCATGGAAACGCCGCGCCCCATGTAGAACGTGATGCGGCTGTCGAAGTCATAGCCGGGATTGCGATCCGCCTGGACCTCAATGTTCATGAGGATCAGTTCGCCGTCGCACCGAACGGTGAAGAGCGAGTCGAAGACGATTTTGTTGCCGTCTTCGAGCGCTTCGGTGTTCTCGCCGCGAACTCGCAGAGAGGCGTTTTGCCGTTTCTCGGGCCGCATCCAGAGCTCGATGTCGCCCTCAATGCTGTCGATGATTTCGTCGATGCTCTTGTCGGCGAAAGCCGGGCAGCCGGCCTTGATGGTCAGCGCGGCGATGGGCTTGAAGCTCAGCAGCAGCTTGGTGGCAATGTCGCCTTCCGGCAGTGGTTTTGGGTTGCTTGTCACGATGGACTCCTTGCGAAAGTTGCCATGAGTAAAAATTCCTTTTGTAAAACAATGAAAAGGCTGGGTTGGCAAGCCGGCCTTCCGAAAGCAGCCTGCGATGAGCGAGGCTTGACTTTTCCCCGGATGAGCACGGCGCGCCGCACCAGGCGTTCGCGGCCAGGGGGGCCTGACGGGGCTCCTGACTGGGCGCCCTGTGGCGCGAAGCACGCAGGCATTTTTCCGAGGAAAATTCAACGGACTTTGTTTTCGCAAGGTTTGATGGCGTAAAGATTTGCAAAGACAATGCAACGATTTGTAAAACCATGAATCGAATGCAATTTACCGATTAAGAACATACAAAAAACCGGCGGATGGCCGCCGGTTTCTGAGGAAGGTCTTGGTGAGACCGTCAGGGAAATCAGTAGTTCGACGCGCGAACCTGCTGGTAAGCCTGCGGATGGTGGCAGATCGGGCACACTTCCGGCGCCTTCTTGCCGGCCACGAGGTGGCCGCATTCGCGGCACTGCCACATGACTTCTTCGCTCTTTTCAAAGACCTTCTGCATCTCGACGTTGTTGAGAAGCTTCAGGAAGCGCTCTTCGTGCGCGCGCTCGATGGCGCCCACGCCGCGGAACTGGAAGGCGAGCTCAGGGAAGCCTTCTTCTTCGGCGTCACGGGCGAACTGTTCGTACATGTCCGTCCATTCGTAGTTCTCGCCGGCGGCCGCCGCCTTCAGGTTTTCCACGGTGTTGCCGATGCCGCCCAGATGACGGAACCAGATCTTCGCATGCTGTTTTTCGTTCGCTGCGGTCTCTTCAAAGAGCTCGGCGATCTGCTGGTAGCCTTCCTTGCGGGCGACGCTCGCAAAGTAGGTGTACTTGTTGCGCGCCTGGGATTCGCCGGCAAACGCCGCTTCGAGGTTCTTTTCCGTCTTGGTGCCGGCAAACTTGTTTTCAGCCATAACTTTCTCCTGTAGGAAGGGGGCGACGGGCTCGATGTTGTTGGAGGTGCGAGCGCTTCATCGCCGGATGAAGGCACTTTATCAGCTTTGCGGACGGTCCTCAGCTATCGAGGCGATAGCGAGCGGCTTTCCTGCGGGGCGGTCATCCGCCATTGGCGGGCGGCGCCTTGAAGGACAAGGCTTTGCGGCGGCTGGCGTGGAGACGATTTGAAACACTTTAGCCGCGGCCGGACGCTCGTTTTGAAAAGCAAAGCCGCCCGTCAGACAGCGGCGTCTGCGGGCGGCCAAAGGCGAGATCAAGGGACTACTTGTGGCTCACGCGGCGCACGAGCCAGTCGCCGAAGCTCTGGATGGACTGCACGAAGGCGATGAGGATCACCACCACGGCGAGCATCACTTCGGGCATGAAGCGCTGGTAGCCGTAGCGAATGCCCATGTCGCCCAGACCGCCGCCGCCGATGGCGCCGGCCATGGCGGAAGCGCCCACGAGCGCCACGAGCGCGATGGTGAGGCCGGCGATGATGCCGGGAAGCGCTTCGGGCACGAGCACCTTCGTGATGATCTGCAGGTCGGTGGCGCCCATGGACTGCGCCGCCTCGATGAGGCCCTTGTCCACTTCACGCAGGCTCGTCTCGACGAGACGGGCGATGAGGGGCGCCGCGGCGATCGTGAGCGGCACGATGGCGGCCGTGGTGCCGATTGACGTTCCCGCAATGAGGCGGGTGAGCGGAATGATCGCCACGAGCAGGATGATGAAGGGCGTGGAGCGCACGGCGTTCACAATCCAGCCGAGGGGCTTGTTGAAGGCGCCTGCGGGACGGATGCCGCCCGTGGCGGTCGTGTAAAGAAGAATGCCGAGCGGAATGCCGACGGCGGCGCCCAGGGCGCCTGAGACGCCGACCATGAGAAGCGTTTCAAGAAACGACTCCCAGAGCATGACGATGAGATCAGAGGACATTTTTCGTGAGCTCCTCAACAATGACGCTGCGGCTTCTCAGGAAGGCGATCGCTTGAGCGAGCACGTCGGCTTCGGCGTGCGTGAGCACGGTGAGCGTGCCGAAGCCTTCGCCCTGCACTTCGTCGATCTGGCCGAGAAGGATGTTGAAATTAAGGCCGTACTCGCGAGAGGCCTCGCTGATGACAGGCGTGGTGGCGTTGCTTCCCACGAAGGTGAGGTGCAGGATGTGGGCGGTGGAGGCAGTGCCGGCCGCCCTTTCCTGCGCGCGAATGCGGGCGATGCAGGACTCGGGCAGGTTCTGCGCCATGATGCTGCCGATGAGGGCGCGCGCCGTCTCGCTTTGCGGGCGGCGGAACACGTCGATGACGGAGCCCGTCTCCACGACGACGCCCTTGTTCATGACGGCGACCCGGTCGCAGATCTCCTTCACGACGTCCATCTGGTGCGTGATCATGACGATCGTGAGGCCGAGGTCATGGTTGATTTTCTTCAAAAGCTGCAGCGTCGCCACCGTCGTTTCGGGGTCGAGGGCGCTCGTCGCTTCGTCGCTCAAAAGCACCGTCGGATCCGCGGCGAGGGCGCGGGCGATGCCCACGCGCTGCTTCTGGCCGCCCGAGAGCTGCGCCGGGAACTTGTTGCGGTGCTCGGAAAGCCCCACGAGGTCGATCAGGGGATCCACCTTCTTCTTGATGTCAGCGGCCTTCATCCCCATGAGCTCCAGCGGGAAGGCGGCGTTTTCATAGACCGTGCGCGAGGAGAGGATGTTGAAGTGCTGGAAGATCATGGCGATCTTGCGGCGCGCGGCCCGCAGCTCGGCGTCAGAGAGCTGGTTGAGACATTGGCCGGCGACGGTCACCGTCCCTTCGGTGGGGCGGTTCAGAAAATTGATGCAGCGGACCAGCGTGGACTTGCCGGCGCCGCTTCGGCCGATGATGCCGAAGATTTCACCTTTTTCAATTGTCAGCGACACGTCGTTCAGGGCGAGGAAGTCCTGCCCCTCGGGCGTGCGGTAGCGCTGCGTGATGTGCTGCAGCTCGATCATGTGGTATCCCGCGAAAAAAGCCGCTCCCCGGGCGCCCTCGGCGGGGAGGAAGGGGGCGGCAGCTTAAACAGAGTCTCGGGAGTGTATCGACTTTTTCCGAAGGAAAAGAAAACCCGCGGCGTTTTTGCGCGGGTTCTTTGAGGTATTACTTGGATGCGCCGGCGGCTTCCGGGGGCGGAGGCGGCGGGGCTTTCGCGGGATCGAGGTTTTCAAAGTCGCCCAGCACGCGGGACCACACGGACGGGCACTTCTTGAAGTTGCGCTCCATGAAGGCCTTGTGCACTTCCATGTCTTCGGGCGGGCAGGCGGCGGCCATCAAAAGCGAATTGTCCGGAATGTGGATGTTCTGGCCCGCGAGGCGCTCGAGCTCGTCCATCAGGTCTTCCTGCTTGCGGGTCATCGCGAGGTAGACCTCGCCCAGAAGCCGCGCGTCGAGGCAGGCGCCGTGCAGGGTGCGCATCGAGCTGTCCACTTCGTAGCGGGTGCAGAGGGCGTCGAGGCTGTTTCTCAAGCCGGGGTACATCTTTCGCGCCATCGCCAGCGAATCGACGATGCTGGGGCAGTAGTCCTCGAGCTTTCCCTTGCCGATGCGCGCCAGCTCCATGTTGAGAAATCCGACGTCAAACGAAGCGTTGTGAATGATGAGCTCCGCCCCCTTCACGAACTTCAGGAAGTCGTCGGCGATGTCGGCGAAGACGGGCTTGTCCGCGAGGAATTCGTTGGTGATGCCGTGGATGGCGACGGCCTCCGCCGGCACGTCGCGCTCGGGGTTGACGTACTGCCAGTAGACGTGGCTCTCGTCGTCGGACAAGGTGCGGCCGACGATTTCAAAGCAGCCGATTTCCACGATGCGGTCGCCCTTGTCGGCTTCCGTGCCCGTGGTTTCGGTATCAAGACAGATCTGACGCATGACTAAAAGAGCGTGGAAGTGGTTTTGGGCGCAGGCAGCGGCGGGTCTTCGGGGATTTCGCCCGCGCGCACGGCGGCGCAGCCCTTGTTGGCGAGTTCGTCCGCCTTTTCGTTGCCGGGGTTTCCGGCGTGGCCCTTCACCCAGCACCATTCGATGTTGGAAAAGCGCGACGCTTCGCGGTCCAGCGCCTGCCAGTACTCGAGGTTCTTGATGGGGCCGTCCTTCTTTTTCCAGCCGCGCGCCTTCCAGCCGGGGATCCAGCGGGTGATGCCGTCCTTTACGTAGGCGCTGTCAAGATGCATGCGAATGGGACAGTCGCGCTTCACGGCCTTGAGGGCTTCGTAAGCGGCGCGCAGTTCCATCTGGTTGTTGGTGGTGGACTTGAGGCCGCCGCACATTTCGCGGCGCTTTTCGCCCCAGACCATCAGCACGCCCCAGCCGCCGGGGCCGGGGTTGAACTTGCAGGCGCCGTCGGTCCAGATTTCAAGAGTGGTTGCCATAAAGAGGGAAAAAATCAGTTCTGCTGCAGGGCGCCTGAGGCGACCTTGCGGTCGGCGAACGCCGTGCGGCCGACGAAGGTGAGGCCCTGCACCTTTTTCTTGGCGACAAGAAGCACGACATTGCTCAACGTGGGCCACCAGCGGTTGCCGGCGAGGTCAAGCTTCGTGGGCAGCAGGCCGGAGCGGCCGCCTTCGGCGGTGCCGTAGACGCCGTAAAAGCCCCCCACGATGGAAAGCCCCTCGCGGGTGATGAGGGACTTCACGGCGGCGGCGCTCTGAGGCGCCGCGCCGTCGGGGAGGACGGGGCGGCCGAGGAGCCGGCCCTTGAGGCTCCAGAAGCCCGAGGCGTTGAAGAACGTGGCGATGAGCGTGCCGGAGGGCGCCAGAATGCGGGCGATCTCCCGCATCGAGCCCGCGGGGTCGGCGGCGGGATTGTCCGCGCCGTGCGGCCAGACGACGAGGTCGGCGCACTCGTCCTTGAGCGGAAGGGCGTTCGTGAGCGCCGTGACGGGGGAGCGCCAGTCGTCTTCATCAAGCGCGACGGCGTCTTCGGTGACGAGCACCTGGTGCCCGATGGGGCTCTTTTCCAGCGCGTCGAGAAGGGGGAGCCCCAGCTGCACGGCGCGGTCGCCGGAAATTCGGGCCGCGGCGCGCGCAAAGGCCGCCGCCTCCCACGCGAGCACCGTGCGGCCCGCGTCGGTCGTGGAAAAGGTGAGCCAGTCAGGCGAGGCGCCGGTCATTGGACACTCCTTTTAAAAAAGGTCTTCCGGCTTAGCGGCGCAGGCCGGGGATCCCCCGCCCGAGGCCGCCCAGCGCGCGCATCATGCGCCCGAGGCCGCCCTTTTGCATCTTCTTCATCATGTCGCGGGTCTGCTCGAACTGCTTCAGAAGGCGGTTCACCTCCTGAACGGACACGCCCGCGCCGGCGGCGATGCGCTTTTTGCGGCTCGCCTTGATGAGGTCGGGGTTGCGACGCTCCTTCGGGGTCATCGAGTTGATGATGCCCTCGGTGCGGCGCATCTGCTTGTTGACGTCGGCGTCCTTCACGTGGGAGGCGGCCTCCTGGAACTGCGCGGGCAGCTTGTCGATGAGGCCGGAGACGCCGATCGACTTCATCTGCGTGATCTGCGCCTTGAAGTCGTCCAGGTCAAAGCGCTCGCCCGTCTTCAGCTTCTTCGCGAGCTTGGCGGCTTCATCGATGTTCACCGCCTCCTGCACGTTCTTCACGAGGGCGACGATGTCGCCCATGCCGAGAATGCGGCCCGCCATCTGCTGCGGGTTGAAGGCTTCAAAGCCCGTGAGCTTTTCGCCCGTGCCCACGAACTTGATGGGCTTGCCGGTGACCCAGCGCACGGAGAGCGCGGCGCCGCCGCGGCTGTCGCCGTCCGTCTTCGTGAGAACGATGCCGGTGAGGTTGAGCCGCTCGTTGAAGGCGCGGGCCGTGTTGACGGCGTCCTGGCCGAGCATGGCGTCAATCACGAAGAGGGTTTCCGCAGGCTTCAATTCGTCCGAGAGGAGCTTCACTTCCTGCATCATCGCTTCGTCGATCGCGAGACGTCCGGCCGTGTCGGCGATCACCACGTCGTAGAAGTGGCGGCGCGCAAAGTCCATCGCGCTGCGGGCGATGTCGAGGGGCTTTTCGTTCGTGGAGCTCGGAAAGAAGTCGCAGCCCGCCTGTGCGGACACGGTCTTGAGCTGCTCGATGGCGGCGGGGCGGTAGACGTCGGCGGAGAAGGTGAGCACCTTCTTGTTGAGATTTTCCTTGAGCCACTTCGCGAGTTTCCCTGCGGTGGTCGTCTTGCCCGCGCCCTGAAGGCCCGCCATGAGAATGACGGCGGGCGGCTGGACGTTGAGTCGGATCGAGCGCTCTTCTTCCGGCAGATCGCCTCCGATCACCGCGGTGAGCTCCTTTTCCACGACGCCCACGAGCGCCTGGCCGGGATTGAGGGACCCCACCACCTCGGTGCCGAGCGCCTTTTCCTTGATGCGGCCGATGAGCTCCTTCACGACCGGGAGCGCCACGTCGGCTTCAAGGAGCGCGAGACGGATTTCGCGCGTCATCTCGCGCGTGTTTTCTTCCGTGAGGCGCGCCTGGCCGCGCACCGTTTTCAGGATTTTGGAAAGACGGGAACTTAACGTATCAAGCATGGTTGCTGGGCGGCCGCGGTTGCTTCGGCCGCCGTTTTAAGATTTCTGCCGGGTGTTTCGAACTAGAATCGGTTCTGTCGCAAGAAGGACGCGGGCCCCGCGGGCGTTCGCGGCCCATTCTTCGCGGCCCTATTTTACGGCAAACCCGTTCGGCGTCCGAGGCGAATTTTCGCAAAGAGGCGCTGAGCCGAGGCCGTTCATTCGCTTTTCGAGAGTGTTGCCATGACGCAGTTCGTCATCAGTTGGATTCCCGCCGTCGCGGCCGGGCTCCTCTACCTCGCCGCCGGCACGCGCGTGGTGCGCGCCGTGAGTTCCTCCGAGGCGGGCGCGAGCCTGCAGAAGCTGCGCTGGCCGGCGATGGCGGCGGCGCTCCTGCATGCCATTGCCGTGGGGTGCGAAATGTTCAGCCCCGGCGTCATTCACTTCGGGTTCGGGCTCGCGGTGTCGGTGGCGATGCTGCTCGCCATCTTCATCACGCTGCTGGAAAGCTGGGTGCGCAAGGTGTCGGGGCTGATGGGCGTTTTGCTCATCGTCGCCGCCGTGGGCGCCGTGATGCCTGTTTTCTTTCCGGGCGAGGCCGTGCCCGCGGAGCAGTGGAGTCCGCTCTTTCGCGTGCATCTTTTGATGGCGCTCGCCGCCTACAGCTTCATGACCATCGCCTTCGTGCAGGCGGTGCTGCTGGCGCTCTTGCAGCGGCAGCTGAAGGACCCGGCGGCCTCATCGCCCTCGGGACTCGTCGCCAGCCTTCCCAACCTCATGGCGATGGAGCGCATTCTTTACCGCATCGTGCTCCTGGGCTTTGTCTGCCTCACGCTGGTGCTGGTTCTGGGCGCCTTCGCTACGCACGAAGCCTTCGGGCAGTACTTGGTGCTTGACCACAAGACGGTGCTCACGTGGCTGGCGTGGGCGGTCTTCGCGGTGCTGCTCGTGGGACGCTACTTCTTCGGCTGGCGCAACAAGCAGGCGCGCGCCTGGTTCTGGGCGGGCTACGCGATTCTCGTCGTCGCCTACCTTGTCTACCGCCTCGTTTTTGAACTTTTTCTCCTCTGAGCCATGGGACGCATTCTTTTCTGGGTCGGCTTTGCCGTCATCGTCTGGGCGGTGATTGTTCTCGGCCGCCGCCGTCGCGAGGCGGCGGATCGCGCAGCGCGCCGGGAGGCGAAGCGCGAAGCCCGCGAGGCGCAGGCGGCGATGCCCGTGCCGATGAAGACCTGCCCCGTCTGCGGCACGCACTTTCCGGGATCTGAGGCGGTGATGGGCGACGGCGTCGCCTACTGCTCGGAAAAGTGCCGCGGCAAGGCCCGCGCCGCCAAGTTTGAAGACATCCTGCACCGCGAGAAGTGATGTTCGTCATCAATCGCGAGGGCTGGATTGAGGAGGGCGCTGAGATCCGTCCGTCGGACCACTTTGACGAGCGTCCGGCGGGCGTCGTCCCTCGCGTGACGGTGCTCCACAACATCACGCTGCCCCCGGGGCGTTTTCTCACGGGCTGCGTCGAGGCGTTCTTCACGGATCGTCTGGACTATTCGCTCGATCCAAGTCTCGAGAGCCTGCGGGGCGTGCGCGTCTCAAGCCACTTCTTCATCCGCCGCACGGGCGCCGTGGTGCAGTTCGTGAGCACCGAAAAGCGCGCCTGGCACGCGGGCGTGAGCACCTTTGAGGGCGTCTCCCGCTGCAACGACTTCACCGTCGGCATCGAGATCGAAGGCACGGACTATACGGCCTTTGACGAGCGGCAGTACCGGGCGCTCGTGCCGCTTCTTGCCGCCATTCGGGCGCGCTACCCCATTCGCGCCGTCGTCGCGCACAGCGACATCGCCCCCGGGCGCAAGACAGACCCCGGTCCCTACTTTGACTGGCGGCGGCTTTATTTCCAGCGCGCCCGCTTTGGAAGCCCTGATTTTCCGGGGGAGGCCGCGCGGCTCGCGCTGGGTTTTCCAACGGTCTTGCGCTGACGTCGGCGACCCGTATAATTCGTGAAATGAGAATCATTCTCATCTTGACGAATTTCGGAGTTGGCGATGACAGCCCTTTTCTTTTTCCTTTCTCTGGCGGCAGCGATGTCCGCCGCGCGGCGGGCGAAGGTTCGCCGGGGCGAAGCCGCGGCCATAAGCGTGGCGGCTGTCGTTCTCGCGGCGGGCGGCGCTGTCTGCGAACTCGCTCAGATGGAAATGGTGGAAGCAGCGTCGCTGTCCTTGGGCTGCGCTACGGCGGTGACCGTGCTTGCCGTCGGCTTCTTCTTTGAGACGACGGGGCGCGTCTCGCCGTCGGCCGTGCGTCTTGCGGCCTCGCTTTGCGTGTGGTTCGGCGCCTCGGCGCCGCTTTTTGCCGTGATGGCGCTCGCGGCGCTGCTCCTTGAAAAGCCCTTGGGCGCAGCGGCAGGGATGGCAGCGCGCCGGTGGCGGGCGACGGCGGCGAAGCTGGGCGGCGCCGGCTGGCTGGAGCCGTGGGCCGCGAAGGCGCCAGCGCTTCGCGCGGCGGCGCCCGTGGTCCTGTGCGGGCTCGCCGCGGTGATGGCGGGTGCGGCGCTCGGCTGATCTCGGCGTCGGCAATCGACCGGGAAAAACCGGCTGATTGCGCTAACATTTCAGAACTTCAGGGCCGGCTTCCCCGTCGGCCTTTTTTGTTGAACGGTTTTGAGGAAAGAACTGATGACGCCCGACAAGAGCATTTTCAAGGCGTATGACATCCGCGGCATCGTGGGCAAGACCCTGACGGCCGAAGTGGTTTATGAAATTGGTCTGGTGCTCGGCACGTGGGCCCGGGAAAAGGGCATTGAAAGCTTCTGCGTGGGCCGCGACGGCCGCACGTCGGGGCCGGAACTTTCCACGGCGCTCATGAAGGGCGTGGCGGCCGCGGGCACTCGCGTGATCGACATCGGCATGGTGCCCACGCCCGTGCTCTACTTTGCGACGAACTATTTCAAGAACGGCACGGGCGTTGCCGTGACGGGGTCGCACAACCCCTCCGAATACAACGGCCTCAAGATGATGATGGGCGGCCTGACGCTCTTTGGCGACGGCATCGCCGCCGTGCGCGAGGCGATTGTTTCCGGCGCCTGCCGGCCCGTGGCGACGCCCGCGGCGATTGAAAAGCATGACGTGGTGGACGCCTATCTCGCCACGATCACGAAGGACGTGAAGCTCGCGCGTCCGATGAAAGTGGCCTTTGACTGCGGCAACGGCGTCGCGGGCGACGTGGTGCGCCGGCTCTTCACGGCGCTCGGCGTGGAAATGACCGAGCTCTTCTTTGACGTGGACGGCACGTTCCCGCATCACCATCCGGACCCGAGCAAGCCCGCGAACCTGCAGGATCTCATCCGCTGCGTGCAGACGACGGACTGCGAGGTGGGGCTTGCCTTTGACGGCGACGCGGACCGTCTGGGCGTCGTGACGAAGGCGGGTGAAATCATTTTCCCCGACCGCCAGATGATGCTCTTTGCGGACGACATCCTGAAGGCCAAGCCCGGCTCCAAGATCATCTACGACGTGAAGTGCACGCGTCGTCTCGTGCCTTGGATCCGCGAGCGCGGCGGCGAGCCCGTCATCAGCTGCACGGGGCATTCCCTTGTGAAGGCGAAGCTGCGCGAGACGGGCGCGCCTTTTGCGGGCGAAATGTCCGGCCACCTCTTTTTCAACGACGGCCGCTGGCCGGGCTTTGACGACGGCGTCTACGCGGGCGCTCGCCTGCTGGAGATTCTGAGCCGCTCGGCGAATCCTTCGCAGGTCCTCGAAAACCTGCCCACGGCGGTCAACACGCCGGAGCTGCAGATTCCGATGCAGGAAGGCGAAAACAAGGCGCTCATCGCGAAGCTGCAGGCGAAGGCGGACTTCCCGGACGCCGAGGATGTGATTCTGATTGACGGCGTGCGCGTGGAGTTTGCGGACGGCTTTGCGCTGGCGCGCGCGTCCAACACGACGCCCGTCGTGGTGCTTCGGCTGGAAGGCGACAATGAAGCGGCGCTTGAGCGCATCAAGAAGCGCTTCGGCGACTTCCTCCTCTCGGTGGATGCGACGCTGAAGCTGCCGTTCTGATTCGCTTGGACGGCGTGAAAAGCGGGAGTGCGGCGGCGAGCCGGCTCCCGTTTTCTTTTAGGCGTCAGAGATGCTCGGGAAGGCTGTAGCGGCGGCTTCGCGCCTGGCCGGAGGCAGTGATGAGGCCCTGGTTGAGCAGCAGGCGCAGCTGCAGAATGCACTGCGACTGGCTGCAGCCCACGGCCGCCTGAATTTCGCGCCGGGAGGCGTTTGTGTGATCCGCCAGGTAAGCCAGAATGCGATTGGCGTCGCTGTCTTCGCTTTGAAGGCGGACGGACTGCCGGCGCGGCAGGATGATGGTGAAGCTGCGCGGCTCCACTTTCAAAAGGTCGCGGAGCGGCTTGTCGGAGTATTCAGCTCGGATGAGACGGAATCCGTTGCCGATGCCTTCCATCAGATGGAGCCGCTCCAGCAGCAGAGCCAGGTGCTGGTTGCGGCAGTCCGTGGCGCGGCCGTCGAGAATTTCCTGCGGGCTCAGATCGGCCAGTCCCCCGCCAGTGAAGATGTCAATTTGGGCGGGCGTGACGTGCACGGACGTGGCGACGGTTCGGGTGTAGTCGCGATGAGCGATGGCGTTGACCAGCGCCTCGCGCAGGATGACGGGATTCACGGCGTACGTTTCTTTTCGCTGGGCGGAGCCGTCCGTGGGAATTTCCATGCGGATGAGGTTGGTCGGCTCCAGCGCTTTCATGCCGTCTGAGAGCAGGCGCAGCACGGAGCCTTCAATCCGCGTGGCGGAAATGAGATTCAGCTTTGCGTTGTCGCTGAAGCACGCCACGACGGCGTTGCAGGTGTTTTGGTCGGAGCAGAGAAAGGCAAGGTTGGTGTAGCGCTGCTTGTCGGCGTCCCAGAAGCCGTACTGGAGGTTTTTCTGGGGATCAAAGGCGAAGTCCGCCTGCTGGCAGAACGTTTGCAGCGTCGTGAAAGTGAGGTTCTGTTCGGCGGCGATTCGGCTTTCGAAAGGAATGAGGTTGCTTTCGCGGGCGATGTCGCAGATTTCGGCAATCTGCGCCGGACGCGTTGTGTTGCCGGAGCGGATGAAGATGGTGCCGGCGTTTTTGGAATCCAGACTGTAGGGACGGTTGCGGCCGCGGTCGACGCGGACGTGGACCACCTGCAGGTGACCGATCTGCAGCGTTTCATCCGTCACGCAGTCGTACAGGGAGGGAAAGACGCGGTCGGCGAGCACGGAGGCAAGGCTTTGACGCACTTGATCAGTGTCTTCGACGCCGATGACGTCGCCTTCATCGCTGACGCCGATGTAGAGATCGCCTCCTTGCGTGTTGGCAAAGGCGACCAGTGTTTTGGGAATCGAGTCTTTGGACCACTGGCTTTTGAATTCGACCGTGACGGACTCGCAGGGAGGGATGAAGGGAGAGGCCATTTTCAGCGCTCGCTATGACACGATTTGGCTGAAATTATAGGGCATTTGTTAGATTCTGCGAGAATCTAACAAATCTAACAATCGATTGTCAGAAAGAATATTCTGTTATAGAACAACTGTTTCGTTGGTGATCTGATGCGTCTTTTTTGCTGTTGGCAACGGCTGCTTCCTGGGATTTGTTAGATTCTCCGTGAACCTGACAAATCTGACAAGCGATTGTCAGATCCTCTTCAAGTCCTGTCGTAAAACCCAGAGAGCTTCTCCAGCACGGCCGTCGTCAGGTGGTCAAGACGCGGCGCAAAGTGCTCTCGCACTTTGGCGGCGAGGGCTTCCAGATCGTTCTGGCGGCGCCCGGCGAGCGATGCCGCTTCCACGTGCAGCACCGCTTTTTCGCGGTGCGCTGCGTCGGGAAAGCGCAGGCGGAACTTGAGCCCCGCGGCTTCCGGGAGCGTCTCAATCCAGTCTTCGGCCTCCGCCACGAGGGCGAGCGTTTCGGCGGCGGGCATCATGCCGTAGGGGAATCGCGTCAAAAGGCAGGGGCGCGCCGCCTGGTCCGGCCGCGGCATGCCCATGGCGCGGGCGAGGCGGCGGATGTCGGGCTTGCCCACGCCCGCTTCCGCCAAGGGCGAATGAATGCCGAGCTCTTCCAACGCCTTCTTTCCTGGACGGTAGACCGTGAGGTCGGAGGCGTTCGTGCCGTCGCAGAGCTTGCCGCCCGCGGCGTGCTTCAAAAGTTCGGTGAAGACGTGCGTCTTGCAGACGTAGCAGCGGTTTTTCCCGGCGGCCGCGAGCTCGGTGATGCCCAGGGGGTTCGCGGTGATGAGCGTTGCCGCAAGGCCCATGGCGTCGGCGTCTTTGACGGCGCCGGCGCTCTCAGAGGGCGCCATGTGAGGGCCGACGACGTGCAGCAGCTTCACGCGGTAGCCGAGCCGGGACGCGGCAAAAGCAAGAAAGCGGCTGTCGAGGCCGCCGGAATAAGCGATCGTGACGACGCCGTCCGCAGCCGCGGCGGCGATGGTTGCCTTGAGCTTTTCAGGGAGGATGTCAGCGGCTGTCATCAGAGGGCCTCGCCCAGGGCAAAGAGCAGGCCGTTCGGGGCCCCTTCAAAGAACTTGCCGGGCGCAAAGGCCGTGAGGTTTTTGCGCACGACCATGGCGGGCCACGGGCCGAACTGGGCGCCGAGCCCCTTCAAAATCGCCAGCCCTGTGGGCGTCACGGCTTCGCCGCGGCCCGCAAACGGGGTGACGGGGACGTCTTTGAGCATGGCAAAAAGCGAGGGGGCGGGGTTGGGCACTGCGCCGTGGGCGCATTGCACGACGCCGTCCGCAAGCGGCACGGGGCTCACGGCGAAGGCCTCAGGGGAGAGCGCGGCGAAAAGTTCGCCGATGAGGCCGATGGCGACGACGTTGGCGGTGCGGCCCACTTCATGAAAATGCACGGCGTCGGGCGTCGTGCCGTGCACGGCGGCTTCGGCAGCGGAGAGCACCGACCAGATGCGCTCGGCAATGTCGCGCGCCGCCGGCGAGAGCGTGCTCTCGTCCATCATTGCGCGGATGTCCGCCACGGCGCGGTGCACGTGGCCTGAGGGCGCCGGCGCCTTGATTTCCGTTGTGACGCCGGCGATGGCGGACACGCTCGTGTCCACGAGCTTCACTTCCACATCGAGCGCGGGAAACTTCTCGTGCGCGAGGTCCGTGAGCGAAAAGAAGGGGCTTTTCATGAGGCCGGCAAAGCCCGCGAGAATCGAGGCGGCGTTGACGCCCGAAAAGAGCCGCACCGTGAGAACAGGGTGATTCAAAAGAAGCGACATGGCAAAAGGGAGACGAGGCAGTTAGCAGGAGGAAGCTTTGTCGAGCGCACGCAGGACGCGAATCGCGGCGCAGGCGGCGCCGTAGCCGTTGTCAATGTTGAGGACGGCGACGCCCGGCGCGCAGGAGGCGAGCATGCTCGAAAGCGCCGTGAGTCCGTCGCGCGCCACGCCGTAGCCCACCGACGTGGGGACGGCGAAAAGAGGTTTTTCCGTGAGGCCGCCCAGGACGCTTGCCAGCGCCGCGTCAAGCCCCGCGACCACGATGACGCAGTCGCAGGCGTTGATGGCGGGGAGCGCGGCTTCAATGCGCCAGAGGCCGGCGACGCCGCAGTCTTCAAAGCGTGCGAAGCGCCGGCCGGAGAATTCAAGGGTGCGCGTGATTTCACGCGTGACAAAGCCGTCGGCGGTGCCGGCGGAGACGACGGCGACGGTCCGGTCGGACACGACGGGGTTCGTCTTGAACCAGGCCGTGCGGGAGAGCGCGTCGTAGTGAAGAGCGCTTCGCAGCTCGCGGCTCAAGGGGAGGGACTCCAGCACGTCTTCCGCGAGGCGCGTGAAGAGAATGGGGGCGGCTTCGGGCGCGGCAAAGCGCTCGAGAAGCGTCACGAGGGCGCGGCGGGGCTTGCCTTCGCAAAAGACTGCCTCGGCCATGCCGATGCGCTGGGGCCGGTTGTCGTCAAAGCGGATGCAGGGAGATTCGGTCATGAGAAAAACATATAGGCAGAAACAAGACTGCCGCCGCCCGGCATGATGCACGACGCGGCGGCAGGAGAGCGCTCACAGGAGCGCTTTTGCCTCAATTGGAAAGGAAGCGGCGAGTTTTCAGCAGAAAGCCGCTTCCTTTGGCGGCGGGACTCAGCCCACGCGCGGCACCGTGAGGCTGCCTTCGGGCATGAGGATTGTCGCGGGCTTGTCACCCACGTAGGTCTTCGCGAGCGCGAGGGCTTCCTCCACCGTGTCCACGGCGGCCGTGAAGAGCATATCTTTGGCAAGCTGCTTGTCCAGCGCCGTCACGAGAATGTAGCGGGCCTTGGAGAGCGGACGCGTCACGGCGAAAGCCTTGTTGGCGCCGATCTTGAAGTTCTTTTCGAGCTCCTCTTTGATGGCGGCCGGCGTCTGCAGGCGGCGGAAGGTTTCTTCAAGCACCTTGGAGCCCGAGCCTTCCTCGCATTCGGCAAGAAGAATCACGACGCCGCCTTCGCGCACGGCGCACGCGGCGTTGTCCATCGTCTTCTGCATCTGGTAGACGTTGATGTCCTTCGGGTAGCCGCCGCAGGAGGCGATGACGAGATCGGCTTCCTTCGGAATGACGCAGCCGTACACCTCGTCCACGAAGCGGCAGGCGTCATGGTGCGCGGTGATGTAGTCGCCCGCGAACATCTTGAGGAACTGGTGCTTTGCGTTGAGGATGGCGTTGAAGAGGAAGAGGGAGCGGCCCTTTGCAAAGAGCGCGACGCCTTCCATCTGGTCTTCGTAGCAGGGGTTGCCGGTCGTGAGCCCCAGCCCCGCGTGCTTGTCGAGCATGAAGCTGTGGTTCACGCGCACCGTCTCCATCGCGGCGCAGCCGGGGAGAATCGCCTTGCGGCCGCCGCCGTAGCCCGAGAAGTAGTGATGCACGATGGTGCCGGTGAGGATCACGTGATCGACGTGGCAGAGGTGCTTGTTGATCCAGACGGGCGTGCCGCGGCTTGTGGTGCCGAAGTATTCGAAGTCCTCCTGCTTGGTGCAGGTGCTGTTGTACATCTTGAGGCGCGAGGCGACGTTTTCGCCCACGGCTTCGACCATCTCTTCGTGCGTCATGTCGCGGTGGGTGCCGAGCGAGAAGACGATGTGCATGTCTTCGTCCTTGACGCCCAGCTTGTTCATTTCGTCCACGAGGACGGGCATGAAGTCGAAGCTGTTCGCGACGCGCGTCGGGTCGTTGCAGATGAAGGCGATGGTGTCGCCGGGCTTCACGATTTCATTGATGGGCTGGGTGCCGATCGGATGGTAGATGGCGTCAAGAACGCCTGCCTTCACATCCTGCATCGGCGGGAAGTCCTCGGTGCGGACTTCTTTCAAAACGAGATTTTCGTCGTATTCAAACGTCTTGCGACCATGCCCGTAGGCGAAATCGTAGGTTTTCACAGCCTGATTCCTTTTGTTATGCGCGGCGGGTCGTCGTGGACCGGCCGCTTTTCTCTCCTAAGCCGAAGGTTTTTCGCGCTGAAAAAAGGCGAAAAACGGATTTTTCAGCCCCTCCGGTCCCCGCGCGGGATTATAGGAGCGCCGTCAGGCGCGGCAGGGACGAAAGTGCCGGCCGGCTGAGGAAATCGGGCGGGTCCGAAAAAATTTACACGGGGCGCCAGCGGTCAGCGCGCTGCGAAGAGCTCGAGCAGATGCTTCATCTCGCCGAGGCTGATCTGGCCCGGGGCCGAGCCGTTCTGAAGCGCGGCGAAGGTGGCGTCCGAGCCGAAGAGGGCGCCCGCGGCGCGCGTGACGCGGCCGAGCTCGCCCATCGAAATGGCGATGACGGGCTTTTCGTAGGCGCGCCGCGCCTTGAGGGCGGCGGTCATGAGCTTCAAGACGTCTTCGGGCGTCTGCGGCATGACGGCGACCTTGAGCACGTCGCCTCCGGCGGCGTCCATGTCGGCAAAAAGCGCCGCGAGCGTTTTTTCCGAAGGCGTCTTTTCAAAATTGTGGTAGCTCATGACGACGGGAATGCCCGCGTCATGGGCGGCGGTGACGGAAGCCGCGGCGCCGCGCTTCACTTCAAGGTCGATCGCGTCCGCAAAGCCCGAGGCCGCAAAGTACCGGGTGAGCTGCGCGTAGTCCGCGTCCGTGATGTCGAGTTCTCCGCCTTCGGCCGCCGTGCGCAGCGTGAAGAGCACGGGCTGCGTGGTGAGCCCCCGCAGCGTCATCGCCGCCGAGGTGAGCGCCGCCTGCGTCGCGGTTTCCAGAAAGTCCGCGCGCCACTCCAGAATGTCGGCGCCGGCTTCGTGCGAGGCGAGAAGCTCCTTTTTCAACTGGGCCTCCGTGCGCCCGACGAGCGGGGCGATGATTCGAACGGAGCCGTCGCCCAGCGCGACCTGGGCAAAATGAGCGATGTGAGCGGCAGACTGCATGAGAAATGATTGAAAAAACGAAGAATTTCCGGATTGTACTTGAGCGGGCGGCTTTCGACGCTGAGCACAACGCCTCAGAGGCGGGCGCGGGCGGGCTTTGCTGAAAGCGGTCGTCAGGCCATAGACTTCGGGCCGTCCTTTCTTTTTCGTGAGACGCGAACATGTCCGAACCGCTTCAGAGCATCCGCATCGACAAATGGCTGTGGGCCGCTCGTTTCTTCAAGACCCGGTCGCTCGCGCAGGAAGCGGTGGAGTTGGGGCGCGTGAAGATCGCGGGCCAGCGCCTGAAGCCTTCGCGCGAAGTGAAGCCCGGCGACCGGCTCACCGTCGAGCGCGGCGACGAGCATTTTGAAATCTTTGTGGAGGGGATTTCCGCCGTTCGCGGCCCGGCGCCCGTGGCGCAGACGCTTTACCGCGAGACGGAGGAGTCCAAAGTGAAGCGGGAGCGAGCGGCCGATCTTCGAAAGATCGCCATGGAGCCCGCTTCGACGATTGCGAAGGGCCGCCCCACGAAGCGCGACGCCCGGCTCCTTCGCCGCGTGCAGTCGGGCTGGTCGTAGGTCACTTCGCCAGACGGTGGATGAGAGCCGCCACTTTGTCGGGATCGACGGGCTTGGCGAGGTAGTCGTTCATGCCGGCGCGGCGGGCGGCGGCGACGTCTTCGGCGTAGGCATTGGCGGAGAGCGCCGCAATGGGAAGCGCCGCATCCGGCCGCGGCAGCGCCCGAATGGCGCGCGCCGTGTCGTAGCCCGACATTCCCGGCATCTGAATGTCCATCAGAATGAGGCGAAAGCGGCCGGGGGCGGAGGCCGCAAAGACGCGGATCGCCTCTTCGCCCGACGTGACGCAGACGGGGTCGGCGCCCGCCATGCGCACAAATTCCGCCGCAATCTCAAGATTGAGCTCGTTGTCGTCCACGACCAGCACCGCGGGCGCGCCGACGCCGGGCAGATCCGGCAGGACGGTCTCGGGCGCCGGGGCGGCGGGCGTCGATTCGTCGTGCAGAAGATCAAAGGAGAGCGTGAACTTCGTCCCGCGGCCGGGCTCGCTTTCGACGCTGATGGTGCCGCCCAGCTGGCGCACGAGGTTCGCGGTGATCGCCAGGCCCAGCCCCGTGCCTTCCACCTTTTGCGCCGTTTCCTTGGCGCGCGAGAAGGGCTCGAAAAGATGGTCGAGGTAGTCGCGGCTCATGCCGATGCCGTTGTCTTCGACCGTGATTTCGTAGGTGCCCGCTTCGGCGTTCGCAAGCGACTCGACGGCTTTCACGCAGAGGCGGCCGCCGTGGGGCGTGTACTTTGAGGCATTGTCGATCAAGTTCGTGATGATGCGCCGCAGCTTCACGGCGTCGCTTACGACGAACGGATGCCGCACGCCGGAGAGGTCAAGCGTGAAGGACTGGTTCGCCGCGGTGATCTGCGGCGAGAGCGTGTCGCTGATGTTCTGAAGCAGCTCCGCGAGGTTGAGCGGCGCGAGGTCGGTCTCGTCCTTGCCGGACTCGATCTTGGTGAGGCTCAGCACTTCGTTCAGAAGCGTCGCCAGATGCTGACCGGCGGCCGTGATCTTTTCCAACGCGTCGTTGACGCGGTCGGCGTCGCCTGCGTGGCGCCGGGCGATCGTCGCCATGCCGAGAATGCCGTTCAGGGGCGTGCGGATGTCGTGCGACATGCGCGCGAGAAAGTCGGTTTTGGCGGCATTGGCGGCGCCGGCGGCTTCGCAGGCTTCTTTCAAGGCGGCGCGGCTTCGCTGCTCGGCTTCGACGAAGTCCGTGACGATCTGGTGGTACCCCTTGTAGCGCAGGCCCTGCTTGAACGCGGGATCGGCCGTGCCGCCGCAGCGCACGTAGATCGGTCCCTTGCGGCTCATCCAGCGGTAGGTGACTTCAAAGCGCCCGACGGTCTGAAGCTCTCGGTAGGCCTTGTCCATGGCGTCGCTTGATTCCGGCGGCACATTGTCTCGCCAGGCGGCGTAGACCGCTTCGGGCGTGCCGTTTTCCGGGGCGTCCACGAGGCGCCGCATGGTGCGGTCGGCGTACATCCGCGGGGGCTTCCCCGTCTCGTGTTCGATCGTGTAGATGCCGATGTCGGCGCAGCCCAGCGTCTCTTCGAGATCATGGTGAAGCTCGAATTCCCGCTGCCGGGCCTTCACGTCGGTCGTGACGTCCCGCAGGAAGAGAATGATCTGGCCGAGGCCGCCTTGGGAATCGGGGTGCACGGCGACGGCGGTCTGGCTCACCCAGCGGGTTTCGCCCGCGAGAACCACGCGGCTCGTGATCGTGGCTTCATGGGGCGCGTCGCGCAGCGTCTCCTCCATGAAGTCGCGCTGGTAGAAGCGGCGGGTCTCCTTCACGCTTTCGGGCAGAACGCACTGCTCGACAAACGCCTGCGTGAAGCTCGACCAGCGCTCGTGCCCCGCAAAGAGAAAGTGCAGCGGACCGTCCGCCTTGAAGGCGAAGTACTTGTCTTGGGCGAGGTCCACGCAGAATTCACAGAGATTGATGCGGGTGATGGCGTCGTGATAGTCGCGGTAGCGGCGCCGCTCGTCGTCCGTCTCCTGCACGCGCTCGCGCAGCGACCGGACGCGCTCGATCAGCGTGGAGTAGCCTGAGAGCCGCAGGGCTTGCCCCGTTTCATCCCGGAAGATCCTCGTTTGGGAGCTCACCCAGAGCCAGCCGCCTTTGGGCGCCTTGACGCGGTATTCGTCGTTGACGAAGTCGCCTCCCATGCGGCCGGCAAGCAGCAGGTTCCAGACCTCCTCCACGCGGGGGCGGTCTTCGGGATGCACAAGGTCGAGCCAGGCGCTCGGATTTTTCGTGAGGGCGTCTCGATGATCCGAGCAGAAGTTGAGGATGCGGTCGCTCCAGCGCACGCGGCGGTCGCCCGTGAGATCCAGCGTCCAGGCGGCGGGGGCGGCGCTCACGATTTCGTCTTCGGAGCGGCGGAAGGAGGCGACCCAGCGCTCGCGCCCGTCTGGCGTCCGGATTTCCGTGCGGTATTCCGTCACGGTGACGGGGGCGCCGCTGCGGTGCGTGAGGCGGTAGTGGCGGGGGCCGGGCGAAGCGCGGAAGTCGGCGGACCGAACGAAGTCGCGGTCTCGCGGATCCACGAGCGCAAGAAAGCGGCCGCCGGAAGCCTTCAGGAGTCCGTCGATGTCGTAGCCCGTGATGTCCAGAAAGAACTGGCTCGCAAAGAGAAGCGTGAACGCTTCGTCGGAAAGGCCGCTCGCCACGCCCACAGCCTGGTTCTTCTCCAGCATTCGGCGGATGACTTTCTGGATGTCGGGAGAAAGCGCCTCCGTGCCGTCAAGAAGGTAGGTTCGTTCGCCGAATGTCGCAATGTTTGCCATGAAGGCCTCGTCGGTAGGGCCCGGAGCCGGGTGCATAGTCAAACTATTTTATCTTTGAAAAAATTAAATTTCTCGAACAAAGCTTGACGAAAGACAAGCGGGAGCGGTTCAAGGCGGCGCAAGTCCCTGAGAACTGCCGCTTTTGCGGGAGACGGGCCGAAAAAAGGCAGGCTGTTCCGTGCGGAGCGCCTGCCTTTGAAAAGCGAACGGTCTTATTCGGCGGAAAGCGCCGCGAGCGCCGCCTTCACCGCGTCGTCCGTGACGCCGTCGGCGAGCGTGGCGTCCGAAATCGCCGCGAGGTCGCCCTTTTTCAAGGCGCCCACGGCCTGACCGGCGCTGCGACCGTCGTCAAAGCCGCGGGAGGTGAGAAGCAGCGTGCCGTCGGCGCTGACCAGCTTGAAGTAAAAGCGTCCGTCCTTTTCGCGATACTGTTTGAAGGAGGGGAGCGCCGCCTTCTTGGCGGCCGCCGTCTTCTTTTCGCCTGCGACGGCGGTCTTCACAAAGCTCTTGAGCCCCACGGCTTCCTTGAGTTCCGCCAAGAACGGCACGGCGATCTGGCGCGCTTTGGCGGCCCCTGCCTGCAGAATGTCCTCAAGCTCGGCGGCGTGGCTCATGTAGTAGGCGTACTTTTCACGCATCGGGCCGATCTCGGCCTCGATCTGGTCCGCCACCGTCTTCTTGGCGTCGCCCCATCCCATGCCGGCCTGAAGGTCGGCGCGAAACGCCGCTTTTTCTTCCTCAGTGGCGAAGGCGTCGAAAATCTGCGTGAGCGACGTCGAGTCCGGATCCTTCGCTTCGCCGGGGAGCCGGCTGTCGGTGACGACGCGGCTGATCGCGTCCTTCAAGGCCTTGGCGCCGCCTTCAAAGAGCGGGATCACGTTGTTGTAGCTCTTGCTCATCTTGCGGCCGTCAAGCCCCGGGAGCACCGGAATGTCCTTTTCGATCTGCTCGTAGGGGAGCGTGAAGAACGACTTGCCGCGGCCGTAGAGGTTGTTGAAGCGCGTGGCGATGTCGCGCGCCATCTCAAGGTGCTGGATCTGGTCTTTGCCGACCGGGACGCGGTTGGCGTTGAACATCAGGATGTCCGCGGCCATCAGGATGGGGTAGCAGTAAAGCCCCATCGAAACGCCGGCGTCAACGTCTTCGCTCTGGGCGGCGTTCGCTTCCACAAAAGCCTTGTAGGCGTGGGCGCGGTTCATGAGGCCCTTGGAGCAGACGCAGTTCAAAAGCCAGTTGAGCTGCGGGATTTCCGGAATGTCGCTCTGGCGGTAGAGCGTGACGTGATCGGGATCGAGCCCCGCCGCGAGCCAGCTTGCCGCAATCTGCATGCGGCTCAGTTCCACGCGGGCCGGGTCCTGGCACTTGATGAGCGCGTGCAGGTCGGCCATGAAGAAGAAGCTGTCCGTGTCCGGGAGGCGCGAAGCGCGCACGCAGGGGCGGATCGCCCCGCAGTAGTTCCCGAGATGCAGCGTACCGGTCGTATTGATGCCGGTGAGAACACGTACGGTCATGGTGAGAAATGCCTTCTATGAAGAGAAACGACGGGCGACACTGTAGCAAAGATTGCCGGCGGCGCCTGAGAGAAAACGCAAAGCGCGATGGCGCCAAGGCGGCGTCCGCAAAACAAAGCGGACACCCCGCGTTGGCAGAATGTCCGCTTCGAAAGGACGGCGGTCTTTTTAGAGGCCGGCCGCCGCGCGGAGGGCTTCGACCTTGTCGGTCTTCTCCCACGAGAATTCCGGCTCCTCGCGGCCGAAGTGGCCGTAGGCCGCGGTCTTTGAGTAGATCGGACGGCGCAGGTCAAGCATCTGGATGATGCCGCCCGGACGCAGATCGAAGATCTGGCGGTCGCTCACGATGCGGGAGATTTCTTCGTCCGAGATGACGCCCGTGCCGTAGGTGTTCACGGTGATGTTCATCGGGTCGGCGACGCCGATCGCGTAGGCGACCTGAATCTGGGCGCGCTTGGCAAGCCCCGCGGCCACGATGTTCTTGGCGACATAGCGGCAGGCGTACGCGGCGGAGCGGTCCACCTTCGTGGGGTCCTTGCCGGAGAAGGCGCCGCCGCCGTGCGGGCAGGCGCCGCCGTACGTGTCGACGATGATCTTGCGGCCGGTGAGGCCGCAGTCGCCCTGAGGTCCCCCCACCACGAAGCGCCCCGTGGGATTCACCAGAAAGCGCGTCTCCTTGAGCCAGTCGGCGGGCATCACCGGGCGGATGATGTTTTCCACGACGGCTTCGACGAATTCGGGCTTCATCTCATTGCCGTTGCTCCACTCGGGGGCGTGCTGCGTCGAAAGAACGATCGTGTCGGCGGCGACGGGCTTGCCGTCCACGTAGCGCAGCGTCACCTGGCTCTTTGCGTCGGGGCGGAGGTAGGGCATCACGCCGTTGCGGCGGACGATGGACTGCTGCTGCACAAGGCGGTGCGCGTAGTAGATCGCGGCGGGCATGTAGGTCGCCGTTTCGTCGCAGGCGTAGCCGAACATGAGGCCCTGGTCGCCCGCGCCCTGCGTGAGGGGATCGTGGTTCTTCTCGTCCACGCCCTGCTTGATGTCGGCGCTCTGCTTGTCGTAGCCCACGAGAACCGAGCAGCCGCGGTGGTCGATGCCGTATTCGGAATTGTCGTAGCCGATGCGCTTCAAGACGCTGCGGGTGAGGTCGATGTAGTTCACCTGGGCGTTCGTGGTGATTTCGCCCGCGAGCACGACAAGGCCCGTGGTGCACATCGTTTCGGCCGCCACGCGGCTCAGGGGATCCTGCTCGAGGCAGGCGTCGAGAACCGCGTCGGAAATCTGGTCAGCCACTTTGTCGGGATGACCTTCGCTCACGGATTCAGACGTAAAAAGAAAATCGCTGGCCATTGCCATGCTCCATTTTGCGTTTTTGACGTTTGAAAGCGTCGGCGCAAAACATCGGAGCCCTTCAACGGTACCAGCGACGTCGCGGCAGACGCTTTAGCGGTATTGTTTTGCTTCGCCCCGCAAGTTGTCTTGGTTAACTCGGCGAAATCGATTGGTGCGCATAATACGCTGATTTGCTTAAATTCGCATAAGCTTCTGGCGGTTGGAAAAGCCGCTAGATGAAAGGACAAGAAAAAGATGCCGGAATTGCCGGAAGTCGAGGTGACGAGGCGGGCGATGGCGCCTGTTCTCCAAGGAAAACGGCTGCTTCAGGCGGTCTTTCGCTGCGAAAAGCTGCGCCGGCCCGTGCCGGACTTGGCGCCCCTTTATGGAATGACGCTCACGGCGCTTTCGCGCCGCGCCAAGCATTTGGTCTGGCGCTTTGAAGGCCGTTCGGGCAAGGTCAGGTGGCTCGTGACGCACCTGGGCATGAGCGGCTCGTGGCGGCTCTGGGCCGCGGACCAACTCCCAGAGCCCGGCCCTCATGACCGGGCGGACCTCGTCTTTGACGGCGTGGTCGCGCGCCTCACGGATCCGCGCAAGTTTTCCGACATGGCGCTTTTTTTCGAGAATCCGCTCACGGTGCCGCCGCTTTCGACGCTGGGCGTGGAGCCGCTGTCGGACGACTTTACGGCAGAGCAGCTTTATGAGGGGCTGCAGGCGACGCGGCGCGCCGTGAAGGCGGTGCTTCTAGAAGGCCGCGTGGTCGTGGGCTGCGGCAACATCTACGCCAGCGAAAGCTGCTTTGAAGCCGGCCTGTCGCCCGAGCGTCCGGCGAACCGCGTCACGAAGGCGGAGGCGGCGAAGCTTCATGACGCCATTGTGGACGTGCTCTCCCGCGCGGTCGCCGCGGGCGGCACGACGCTGCGGGACTTTCACGGCGCGGACGGCGGCGAAGGCTGGTTTGCGGTGCAGTGCGCGGTCTACGGGCGCGAGGGCCGGACTTGTCCTCGCTGCGGCACGGCGATTGAACGCATCGTTCAGAACGGCCGCTCCACGTTCTTCTGCCCGAGGTGTCAGAAGTGACGGCGTTGGATGAGGCTGGCGCTTTTGCGGAGGCCGTGACGTCGTGGCAGAAGGCGCACGGCCGGCATGGTCTTCCCTGGATGGTGAAGGACGCTTATCGCCGCTGGGTGTCGGAAATCATGCTGCAGCAGACGCAGGTGGCGACCGTGAAGGCTTATTACGAGCGCTTCATTGCGGCGTTCCCGACGGTGGAGTCGCTGGCAGCGGCGGACGAAGAAGACGTGATGCGCCGGTGGGCGGGGCTGGGCTACTACTCGCGAGCCAGAAACCTGCATGCCTGCGCGAAAGCTGTGGCGGCGGAAGGCGGCTTTCCTCGCACGGCCCGCGAACTGGCGGAGCTCCCCGGCATCGGACGCAGCACGGCGGCGGCCATTGCTTCGGCCGCTTTTGGTGAAGTGGCGCCCATTCTGGACGGCAACGTGAAGCGCGTGCTGACGCGGGTGCTGGCGGACGCGGCGCCGCTGGGCACGGCGGCGTCGGAAAAGCGGCTTTGGGCCGCCGCGGAAGCGCTGGTCTCTCGCACGGAGCCGGCGGTCTGGAATCAGGGCATGATGGATCTTGGAAATCTCGTCTGCACCCGAACGAAGCCGCGGTGCGGCGACTGCCCCGTGCGGGCGTTCTGCCGCGCGGGTGCCGAGGGGCGGCCGACGGACTTTCCGGTGAAGAAAGTGAGGGCGCCGCGTCCTGAGCGGACGGCGGACATGACGGTCTTTGCCGACGCCGAAGGCGTGTGGCTGGTGAAGCGCACGGGCGCGGGCGTCTGGAAGGGGCTTTGGAGCCTTCCGGAGATTGGCGCGCCTGAAGGCGAGCCGCTGGGCGGCTTCGTGCATGACTTTTCCCACTATCGGCTGCGGGCTGACGTGCGCCTTGTGAGGGACGAACCGCCGCCCTCGGTGAAAGAGGCGGCGCCCACCGTCAAGGTGCCGTGGACGGCGGTGGAGGGGGAGGCGATCCCGACGCCGGTGAAGACTTTCTTGTGCAGATTGAATCTAAATTCTTTTGGTGATGTACGTAGGGAACCATAAAATTACAGCTTTTTACACGGATTTACTTAATAATAAAAGCGTATGTCCTAATTTTTAAGGATTGCATTCATAGGGAGACTACGTTGATGTAGTTGAGTGCAACCCAGATTCAAGTGTGATGTGGCTTCAGCGGCAGGTGTGGGTCGCCGAAGAACCGATCGATGCAAATGAGTGC
>CAVJUB010000001.1:57841-75874 GCA_963652545.1 Hallella faecis
GCGGCAGGTGTGGGTTGCCGAAGAACCGATCGATGCAAATGAGTGCAAAGAAATTCTGGGACGCTGGATTCAAGTGTGGCGTGGCTTCAGCGGCAGGTGTGGGTCGCCGAAGAACCGATCGATGCAAATGAGTGCAAAGAAATTTCGGGACGCCGGATTCAAGCGTGGCGCGGTTTCAGCGGCAGGTGTGGGTCGCCGAAGAACCGATCGATGCAAATGAGTGCAAAGAAATTTCGGGATGCCGGATCCAAGCGTGGCGCGGTTTCAGCGGCAGGTGCGGTGTGCCGAAGATCTGTTCGTTGCCAATGCGTGCAGAGGAAAGGCCGCTTGCTATCCGGATGGGCATCTGGGATATCGTGCAAAAATGATCGTGTCCAAGCTTGGATTTCGTGCAGAATTGGCGTCATTGCTGCGTGGATATCGTGTTAACATCAAAGCATCTGTTCGTGGATATCGTGTTTGACAGGTGCGCAAATGCTTGAAAGAAAAGCATATAAAGATCTCGTTGAGTGGAAGGTCAAGCGTCAGGGAAAGACGGCGCTGCTGATTGAGGGCGCCCGTCGCGTGGGCAAGAGCACGCTCATCCGGGAGTTCGGTCGCCGCGAGTATCGCTCGATGCTGTACATCGATTTCTCCAAGATCTCAAAGGAGGTGCTGGACCTTTTCGAGACGATGAAGATGGACTTCTCCCGGTTCTTCCAGTTCCTCGCCGTGACGTTCGGCGTGGAGCTCTATCCGCGAGAAAGCCTCATCGTTTTTGACGAAGTGCAGCGCTTCCCGCCGGCTCGCGAGCTCGTCAAGCATCTGGTGGAGGACGGTCGTTTCGATTACATCGAGTCCGGTTCGCTGCTTTCCATTCGGCAGAATGTGGCGGACATCGTCATTCCGTCGGAAGAGGAAAGCTACCGGCTGAATCCGTTTGACTTTGAGGAGTTCCTGTGGGCGTCGGATGAAAAGCCGCTGGCGGAGCTGATCCGGTCAAGCTTTGCCGCAGGCGAGGCGCTGCCGCCGGCACTGCACAAGAAGGCGGCGATTCGATTTCGGGAGTATCTGCTCACGGGCGGCATGCCGGGCGTGGTGGACGTCTACCGGCAGGACCATTCATTTTCTGCCGCGGACGACGTCAAGCGCCAGATTTTGAAGCTTTATCGGGAGGACGTGGCCAAGTATGCCGCTGGTTGCCGGGAGCAGGTCATCGCCATTTTCGATCGGATGCCCGGCGAACTTTCCAAACATGAAAAGCGGTTCAATCTGGCCTCGCTTGGCAAGAACGCGCGCATGCGCCGCTATGACGAGGCGTTTTTCTGGCTGGCGGATGCGCAGATTGCCATTCCTTGCCGGGCGGCGGACGATCCGTCTGTGGGGCTTGCCCTGAGCCAGCGATCGTCGGCCATGAAGTGCTACATGGCTGACACCGGCCTGCTGGTGACGCAGGTTTTTGCTGATGCCAGCTCCACGGACGAGAGCGTGTATCGCGCGGTTCTTTTGGGACGCCTCGGCCTCAATGAAGGCATGCTGATAGAGAACATCGTGGCGCAGACGCTGGTTGCCCGAGGCGACCGTCTCTTCTTCTACAGTCAGAGCGGCAAGATCGAAGGCGAGGAGCGGATGGAAATTGACTTTCTCATCGTCCGGCCGTGGGAAAAGGCGGGCGGCCGCCCCCGCGTCATGCCGATTGAGGTGAAGTCGGGCTCAAAGTACAGCACGGTTTCGCTGGATCGCTTCCGGCAGAAGTTTTCCCATCGCGTCGGCACGGCCTGCGTGATTCATCCGGGCCAGTACCGCCGGTCTGAAGGACTGCTGGAGATCCCGCTCTACATGGCGCATTGCCTCTAGAAGACGACAACGCTCGACGTGAGATTCTTCAGGAGCGCGAGCACGCTCCAGGCGGTTGACGTGCTCGACTTCGGATTGGCGGGATCGGGCCGGGAAGCGATCGTGAGCTCGGCGTGCAGGAGGTCGTTGCGGATCTGGATCCGGTGCGTGTTTTCGGAGGCGCCTGGCACGGAGCGGATGGTGACGACGGCGTCGGGCGCCGAGGCCGCGATGGACGCCGCGACGGCGACGTTCACGTTCTTTGGAAAGCCGGCAATGGCGTCCTGGACGCTGCCGCGAAAAACGGTTTCTGGCTTCGCTTCGGACAGCGTGCGGCCGGCTAGATAGGGCGCGCCGTTGAGGCTTCGCGGCGCCTTCTCGTTTTCAATCTCGAGTTGTGCGCCGCCCATCAAGGCAAAGGTTTGCAGCAGGTCGAGCCCGCCCACGGCGCCGTTCGGAAGAAAAAGCTTCGTGCCGTGTTCTCGGGCGACCGCCGTCAGTTCCTCCAGAAAGGCGGCGTCAGCGAGCGCGCCGATCGACGCCGTGATGAGGCGGGTCTTTTCGAGCACCGCCCGAGCGTGGGCGCGCACGGCGTCGCCGCCCGCAAACTCCACGACGTAGTCGGGCGTATCCGACAGCAGATCCGTCAGGCTGTCAGCGGCGCGGCAGCCGAAATCGGCGGCAAAGGCCCGGCAGGCGTCGGGCGTGCGGCAGAAGGCGCCCGTGAGACGCACGTCGGGAAGAACCGCCGGAAGATGCCGGGCGAAGAGGCGGGCGAGCGCGCCGCAGCCGAGAAGCGCAACGGTTGTCATGGGATTTACGCTGTTTGTTTCAAGGCGGCTTCGACTTCCTTCATGCGCGCGACCTGACGGTGGCGCACGACGACGCCTGCGATGTCTCTGAAGCGATCGGCGAGCGTCTGCGCCACGTAGACCGAGCGATGCTGGCCGCCGGTGCAGCCCACGGCGACGGTGAGGTAATGGCGGTTCTGGGCTTCGTAGGACGGAAGCCAGCGGCGGATGAAGCGCTCGATGTCGTCAATCATCGCCTGCGCGTCGGGCTGTCGGGTCATGAAGTCGATGATGGGCTGGTCGAGCCCCGTGAAGGGGCGAAGCGCCGGATCGTAATAGGGATTGGGAAGGTTGCGGACGTCAAAGAGCAGGTCGGCCGCCACGGGAATGCCCTTCTTGAACGCAAAGCTCTCAAAGGCGAGCGTCATCGAGGTGGCGGGAGCCTCAATGAAGCGCCGCACCCAGTCGCGAAGCGTGTTGGGGGAGAGGTTTGAGGTGTCGATCACCTGGGCGTAGGGCTCGGCAGGGGCGAGCAGCTCCCGCTCCTTCTTGACGGCCTCCGAGAGCGTGAGCCCCGCTTCGCCGGCTGCGCCCGGAATGGTGAGCGGGTGCCGGCGGCGAGTTTCCGAAAAGCGCTGGATGAGGGTCGGAACGGAGGCCGTGAGAAAGAGGCTTCGCACCTCAACGCCCGAGGCGGCGAGCCCTTCGAGCCCCGTCTTGAGTTCGGCGAGGTTCATGCGGCTGCGGGCGTCGATCGCCATGGCGACGCGCTGGTAGCCGTGCCGCTGCAGATCGAGCGCCACTTCATGGATGAAGTGGACGGGCAGGTTGTCCACGCAGTAGTAGCCCGAATCCTCGAGCTGGCGGATGGCGACCGACTTGCCCGCGCCCGAGAGCCCCGTGACGATCACAAGACGCATGCCTGACATGTAGGACCTCTGAAAGGAAAAGAAAGACATCCCGTCATGACATCAGGTTTTGCGGCGGGCGTCATCGGGAATTGTGCCGATGCTTCAGCGGCGCAGCGCCTTCATGCGGCGGCGCACCGGACGCGGCGCGATGTTCTCGAGCTCTCGGTATTTGGCGACCGTGCGGCGGGCGACTTCGATGCCGGCTTCGGAAAGCGCCTTTGCGATGGCGTCGTCCGAGAGGGGGTTCTCGGGGTCCTCCGCGTCCACGATCTCCCGCAGCTTCGTGCGGGCCGCGGCGGCGGAGACGGAGCCGCCCGCGGCGCCCGTGACGGCGTTCGTGAAGAAGTACTTGAGCTCAAACGTGCCGCGGTCGGTCTGCATGAATTTGCCGGCGGTGGCGCGGCTTACGGTGCTTTCCGCAACGCCCAGCCGCATCGCGACGTCCCGGAGCACCATGGGGCGCAGGGCGCAGACGCCTTCGGTGAAGAAGGCGGGCTGGGCGTCCACGATGGTCTGCGCGACGGAGACGATCGTCGAAAAGCGCTGCTCGAGCGCGTGGATGAAGGACTTCGCGCTCTGCGCGCGGGTCTTCCAGGCGGTCATCTCGTCGCCCGCAAGCTTGGCGCGGGTGAGGAGTTCGAAATAAGTCTGGTTGAACCGCAGCGCCGGCACCACCTGCGGATTGAGGCGCACCTTGAGCCCCTCGTCCGTGCGGTAGAGGATGACGTCGGGGATGACAGCCGCTGACTGCGTCATGTCCGCATAGTCGGAGGCGGGGCGGGGCGTGAGCTGCGCGATCACGGCCTGCGCTTCGGCGACGATCTCAGGCGTCGTCTGCAGGTCGCGCGCCGTCTGCTGCGGCGTGAGCTTGGCGAGGTAGCGGGCGGAGTCCGCGAGCATCGCTCGGGCGGCAAGGCGAACGGGTTCTGCTATCCCTTCCCGGGCTCGAAGCTGCAGAAGCAGCGACTCCGTCACGTCGCTCGCTGCGACGCCGGCGGGGTCAAAGGTTTGCAGCAGGTTGAGCGCCGTGCGCCAGAGGCTCGCGTCCGCGTCAAAGGGCGCGTCGGCGGCGCACGCGTCAAGGGCGTCCGCGAGAAAGCCGTTTTCGTCCAGATTGCCGATGAGCCAGAGCGCGCACTGCTTTACTTCCTGGTCGGCATTGCAGCAGCCCAGCTGCTGCGCGAGGTGCTCCGCAAGGGATTCGCTCCCCGCCACGAGCTCCCCTGCTTCCGCCGGCTCGTCGTCGTTTTCCGTGCGGCGCGCGGTCTGGGACCACGTGATGAGCGCTTCGCTGCGCTCGAAGTTGCTCTCCACCCCGACCGGACGGTCAAAGGGCGTTTCCACGGGGGCGGGCGCCGGCGTCTCGGCTTCGGGCGCCGCCGGGTCAAAACCCTCGCTCTCGGCTTCAATCAGGGGATTGGCGGCGAGGGCGTCGGAAACGGCTTCCGCCAGCTCCACGGTGCTCATCTGCAGAATCTGCAGCGCCTGCTGCAGCTGCGGCGTCATCGCGAGCTTCTGCGTGACGGTGAGATTGAGCTGAGTGGAGATGCCGGTCATGTCGCCCTCCTTGGCCGCTACATGCGGAAGTTTTCGCCCAGATAGATCTGGCGGACCTGCTCGTTGTTGATGATGTCCGAAGGGGCGCCGCTCGCGAGCACCTCGCCCTCGTTGATGATGTAGGCGTGGTCGCAGATGCCGAGCGTTTCACGCACGTTGTGGTCGGTGATGAGAACGCCGATGCCGCGCTCCTTCAAGAACCGGACGATGCGCTGAATTTCAATGACGGCGATGGGGTCCACGCCCGCAAAGGGTTCGTCAAGCAGGATGAATCGGGGGTCGGTGGCGAGGGCGCGCGCGATTTCCGTGCGGCGGCGCTCGCCACCCGAGAGGGAGAGCGCCATGTTCGTGCGGATGTGCGTGATCTGCAGCTCTTCCAAAAGGCGGTTGAGGCGGGTCTCGATGTCTTTTTTGGAGAGGGAGCGCCCCTTCTCGTCCTTTTGCAGCTCGAGCACGGCGCGGATGTTGTCTTCAACGGAGAGGCGGCGAAAGACGCTCGCTTCCTGCGGCAGGTAGCTCACCCCGAGGCGCGCGCGCTGAAAGATGGGAAGGTGCGTGATGTCCACGCCGTTCAATTCAATCGCGCCGCCGTTGGGCGGCACGAGCCCCACGATCATGTAGAAGCTCGTGGTCTTGCCGGCGCCGTTGGGGCCGAGCAGTCCCACGACTTCGCCGCTCTTCACGGCGATCGACACGTCTTTTACGACGCGGCGGCTGCCGTAGCGCTTCATGAGGCCTTTCGCGGTCAGGGTCTCGACGGGGCCCTTCGGCTTTTCGGGCGACAAATCGACGGGCGCGGCGAGGTCCGCGGCCTTCATCGCTTCCTTCAAGACTTCGGGCGGCACCGCAGGCGCGGCGGCATCAGCAGAATTCGTCACGGCCTACTCCAGTCGGGTGGAGCCCTTCATGGGGGCGGGGCCCGCCTTGCGGGGCGCGGTCTTTTCGCTCGGGGCGGCGGCGCTGCCGTTCTTGGCGCGGGGCGCGAGCACGGTGGAGACGCGGGTGCGGCGGCCGTCCACGGTCTCGCCTTCGACGCGGCTCTTCGCGTTCAAGAGATCGTAGGTGATGCGGGCGCCGGCGGCGGAGTCCTTCACGAGGCCGTTCTCGCTGCGGGCGAGCTTGGCGGTGTCGGTGAAGATGATCTTGTCGCTGCGCTCGTCATAGACGGCCTTCAAGGCGCTCGCGTGCACCCACTCTTCGACGCCCTTTGTCTTGGGGTCGCGCCGCTCCTTCATCTTGACGGGCTTGCCGGTGACGGTCATCGTGCGGTAGCCGTCGGGCGAAATCGTGATGGTGAGGACGTCGCCCAGAATTTCAAGCGTGCCCTGATGCACTTCGACGGCGCCCGTGTAGACGGCCACCTGCTTGATCTCGTCGCCCGAAAAGTTGTGGGCGTTCACCTCGATGGGCTTTTCACGGTCGCCGGTTTCAGCGAGCGCGGCGCCCGAGAGCGCGGCGGCGCCGGCCGCAAAGAGCGGAATCAAAAAGGACTGGAAGGACATAGCTATCGAAATCAGTGGTTTTCGTTGTGCCGGGTGAGCGTGTCCCCTTTGGGGAGCACCACGGTGCGAACGTTGGAGAGAATTTGAACGGTTCTGTCGACGTTGTCAAATGTCATGCCGCGGCCGGTGGTGATGTCCGTGCCGCTCTCAAGCCGCACGTCGGCGTCGGTTTCCATGCGGCTGTCGTCGGGGTACACCGTGAGGTGGTCCGTTGTAAAGCGCATGGGGGCGTGCGTGAGGTCGCCCGCGCGCGTCACGACGACGTGCCCGGTGAAGACGGCGGTCTTTCCCGCGTCCAGACTCGTGCCGGTGTCGGCGGAGGCCTTCATCTGCGCCTTGTCGGCAAAAAGCGTCGCCATGCGGGGCTTTTCCGTGAGGAGCCGCCCGTCGCCGTAGTGTTCGGCGTACTCCGCAAAGAGGCGGCGCATCGCGACGCCGTCCTCGCGGAATTCCGTGATGGCGATGTCGCGCGCGGTGTAGTCGGGAATGTCGGACTTGGCGCGCTGGCGCAGGTTGTCGATTTCGCCCTGCAGCGCGTAGTAGTAGCTCGCGAGCACCATGACGAGGAGCAGCCCGATCCCGAGAAGCGCCGCAAAGCGGTCGCGGAAATGCAGCTTCATCGCAGAGCCTCGTCACGCACGTAGCGGGAGAAGACGAGGTCGTCCCACCGGCCCTGCGCCTTCAAAATGAGTTCGGCGAGGCTGCGGACGGCGCCGTTGCCGCCCGCCTTGGGGGCCGTCCAGTGCGCGAGCGGCCGCACTTCGTCGGCGGCGTCTGCGGGAACGGCGGCGAGGCCCGCCGCGTGCAGGACCGGAATGTCAGGGACGTCGTCGCCCATGTAGGCGGTTTCTTCGGCTGTGACGCCTTTTTCAGCGAGAAGCTCGCGGAAGGCGTCCGTCTTGAAGAGCTTGCCTTGTTTCACGTCGGTGATGCCGAGCTCGCAGGCGCGCGCGGCGGTCTGCGCAGAGAGCCGTCCCGTCAGGATGGCGACGGGGATGCCCGCCGCCTGCAGCATCTTGATGCCGAGGCCGTCGCGCGTGCAAAAGCGCTTCACGAGCTCGCCCTCGGCGCCCGTCCAGATGGAGCCGTCGGTGAGGACGCCGTCCACGTCAAGGACGACGAAGCGGATGCGGCGGGCGCGTTCGTTGACGGTGAGGTAGGTCATCAGATCACCTTCGCGCTCATGAGGTCATGCAGGTGCAGCGCGCCTGCAAGGCGCCCCTCGTCGTCCGTGACGAGAAGCTGGTTGACGAGGCTTTCTTCCAGAATCCGCGCGGCGGCTGCGGCCATGGCGTCCGCCTTCACGGTCTTCGGCGTCTTTGTCATCACCTCGCGGATCGCGATGGCGCGGATGTCGCCGCGGCTTTCGATGAGGCGGCGCAGGTCGCCTTCGGTGAAGACGCCCGTGACGCGGTTCTCCGCATCGACCACCGCCGTCATGCCGATGTGCTTCTTGGTGATTTCTCGCACGGCGTCCAGCACCGAAACATCCTCGCGGACGACGGGAACGGCTTCGCCCGTGCGCATCACGTCGCGCACGTGAGTGAGCAGGCGGCGGCCCAGCGCGCCGCCCGGATGGCTGCGCGCGAAGTCTTCCTTCGTGAAGCCCTTGGCGTGCATCGCGGCGATGGCGAGGGCGTCTCCCATCGCAAGCGTCGCAGTGGTGGAGGTGGTGGGGGCGAGGTTCAAGGGGCAGGCCTCCGCCGTGACGTGAACGTCCAAGTTCACGTCGGCGTTTTTTGAGAGCGAGCTTGCCGGGCGGCCCGTGATCGTGATGAGGGGCGTTCCCTCGCGCTTGATCACGGGAACGATGGTGAGCAGCTCCCCCGTTTCGCCCGAGTAGGAGATGCCGATCACGACGTCGTCCTTCGTGATCATGCCAAGGTCCCCGTGCGCGGCTTCCGCGGCGTGCACGAAGAAGGCGGGGGTGCCCGTGGAGGCGAGCGTCGCCGCGATCTTGCGGCCGATGTGCCCCGATTTGCCGACGCCGCTTACGACGACGCGGCCGCGGCAGCCGATGAGAAGCTCCACGGCGCGGGCAAAGTGGTCATGGTCAAGCGTCTTGGCGAGGTCGGCCACGGCGGCGGATTCGCGCAGGAGCACTTCACGGCCGAGCTCGATGGCGCCCGCCGCAGAAAAGTGAATCGGCATAGGAAATCCGTTTGAAAACGGCAGGAAATTGGTTTCAGTGCTCATTGTACCGAGGCCGTGCCCGCCGCACCGACCGGCTTTGCAACAAAACGTCCGAAGAGCGGCCGGACGGCGCGCTGAGAAAAACTATATCGTGGAAAGGAAAGTCGGCAAAAACGGGGACTTTCTCTTTCATGATGCAGAAAGTCAGCCCGAAGGAGACGCCATGCCGCATGTCGTTGTTGATCGCCCGAACTATTTGCAGCGACTGCACCGCTGGCGGGAGAACGGGCTCGTGAAAGTGCTCACGGGACCGCGGCACGCCGGAAAGTCGTTTTTGCTGCAGTGCTTTCGCGAGTCGCTGTGCCGCGAAGGCGTCGATCCGTCCCGTCTTGTCACGCTGGATCTGGAGGCGCCGGATTCGGCGGCGGTAAGAAACTCGGCGCGCGAGGATTTCCGGCGTTTTCTGGCAACGGGAGGCTTTCCTGAGGCGGCCGCGTATCGCGAAGACGAAGCGGTAGTGGATCTGGTGGCGCGGCACGCGCTGTCGGACAGCCTCTTGAAAGACGTGCTGCCGCGCCGGCGGCTGCGCAGCGTGCCGCTGCTTGGGAAAATTCTGCGGGCGCTGGCATCCTCGGTCGGAAAGCCGCTTTCGCTGGCGAGCCTGCAGGCGTCGCTGTCGGCGGCGGAGCCGTCGTTGTCGCCCGTGACGCTCTCGGCGTACGTGGAGGCGCTGGCGGCGGGCGGGATCTTTTTCAAGGCGGCGCGCTTTGACGTGCGGGAGCGCCGCGTGCTGCAAGGCGGCGAAACGCTTTTTTGGAGCGACCTGGGATTTCGGCGGGCGGTGGAGACAACGGAGGCGCCCGCGCCCGAGGCGTTGTTGAGGAACGTCGTTTACCTCGAGCTGCGCCGGCGCTATCCCAAGGTGTGGACGGGAAAAGCCGGAACGGCGGACTTCATCGTGGAGCAAAGGCAGGAGCTCCGCTACTTTCAGGTGGCGGAGACGGTTTTGGATCCTGTTGCGCTGGAGCGAAAGCTGCAGCCTTTGAAAGCCGCCAAAGACGCGTTTCCTCGCTGCCTCCTCACGATGGATGACTTCGGCAGCGGCCGCAGTCTGGAGGGCGTGCGGCAGCTTGACGCGTGCGAGTGGCTTCTGGATGTTCCGTCCGACGGAGCCTTTCGGATAGGAAAAGCGGAGCGGACGGCGGATTAGCCGAAGTTCCCGTTCACGTAGTCCCGGGTCTTTTCCAAGGCCGGGTGATTGAAGATCGTGTCGGTCTTGTCGAACTCGATGAGGCGTCCCATGAAGAAGAACGCCGTCTTGTCAGAGACGCGCGCCGCCTGCTGCATGTTGTGCGTCACGATGATGATGCAGAGGCTTTCGCGCAGCTCCAGGATGCTGTCTTCCAAGCGCTGCGTTGCGATGGGATCCAAGGCTGAGCAGGGTTCGTCCATGAGGAGCACTTCGGGCTCCACGGCGAGCGCGCGGGCGATGCAGAGACGCTGCTGCTGGCCGCCTGAAAGCCCCAGGGCGCTGTCGTCCAGGCGGTTCTTCACTTCCTCCCAGAGAGCGGCGCGCTTCAGGCTTTCCGCCACCTTGTCGCGGATGAGGGACTTGTTTGTGACGCCGGCGACGCGCAGGCCGTAGGCGACGTTTTCAAAGATGGACTTGGGGAAAGGCGTCGGGCGCTGAAAGACCATGCCCACGCGCTGGCGCAGCGCCACGACGTCAAAGTCGGGGGCGTAGACGTCTTCGTCGTCCAGGGTGATCCGTCCCGTGAGCCTTGTGCCGGGAATGAGCTCGTTCATGCGCGAGAGCGTGCGCAGGAAGGTGGACTTGCCGCAGCCTGAGGGGCCGATGAGGGCGGTGACTTCCTTGTCGCGGAAGTTGAGATTCACGTCAAAGAGCGTTTGCGAGCTTCCGTAGAAGAAGTCGATGTGCTCGGCGCGGATCTTGAGGTTGTGATCGTTTTCGGTCATGGATCTGGCGCGCCGCTTTCAAGCGCGGCGGCGCATGCGAAAAAAGCGGCGGCGAGGCCGCCGAGGGAAAAATCTGCCGGCGATCCTAGGCGGCGTTTGTGACGGGAGCTCTGCCGTTCTGTGTACGTTTCGTGACGCTTCCGTGACCGTTTAGTGACAAGTCGAATGTCATTTTTCTGTCACAAAATCAATACAAAGACGTCACAAATGGCGTTCAGCATGCGCTCCTGACCCAAGACAGAGAGGCTGGCGGATGACGGCCGCTTCTTTGGTGAAATGAATCCCCGCGTCATCCATTCGAAAGGACAGAATTCCATGTGGTTGAACAAAGTGGCGGCTGCGGCCGCAGCAGCGATTGTCGCGTCGTCGGCTTCCTACGGCGCCGCGGCGGGCGAACTCATCATCAACGGCTCCACCACCGTGCTGCCCATCGTGCAGAAGGCGGTGGAAAGCTATTCGCACGAAAAGGGCGCCGCGGACATCTCGCTTTCGGGCGGCGGCTCCGGCAACGGCATCAAGGCGCTTGTGGACGGTCTCACTCACATCGCGATGAGCTCTCGCGACATCAAGGAGAGCGAAGTGGATCTCGCGAAGAGCCGCGGCGTGACGCCTTGTCGCACGGCGGTCGCGGTGGATGCGATCGTGCCGATCGTGAACAACGCCAACCCGGTGAAGGACATTTCGCTGGCAACCCTGAAGGCGATCTACGAAGGAAAGATCCGCAACTGGAAGGACGTGGGCGGCAAGAACGCGCCGATCGTCGTGGTGAGCCGCGACTCCTCTTCGGGCACGTTTGAAACGTGGGAGGAGCTCGTGATGAAGAAGGCCCGCGTGACGCCGCGCGCGCTGCTGCAGACTTCAAACGGCACCGTCGTTCAGACGGTTTCCAAGAACGTGAACGCCGTGGGCTACATCGGCATCGGCTATGTGGATCGCCAGACGAAGGCGCTCACGATCGACGGAAAGAAGGCGACCGCGGAAGCGGCGAAGACGAAGAGCTGGCCCCTGTCCCGCGAGCTCTACTTCTTTACGAACGGCGCGCCGCAGGGCGACGTGAAGCACTTCACGGACTTCATGCTGGACGCGAAGAAAGGGCAGAAGCTCGTGAAGGAAACGGGCTTCGTGCCGGTGAATGAATGACGTCCGAACGCCGTTCGGGGTGAGGACTTTCGAGGACGGTCGGCAGGCTCCGGGCGGCGCGAATGATCGCCGGCCGGTCCGATCGTCCTCGATTTTTTCTTGAGCAGATCATGATGAAAAAAGCGCTGCGCGAAGAAGCGGTGAAGGTTTCGCTCACGGTGCTCGCCTTCACGGCGCTTGCTGTGCTGGCAGGGATCGTCTTTTATCTCTTCAAGGAAGGGCTGCCGGTGTTTCGGCTCGTTGCGCCCTTCCGGTTTGTGTTCGGCACCGACTGGTACCCGGTGGGCGAGACGCCCGATTTTGAAATCGGCTCCCTCATCGCGGGGTCGCTTGCGGTGACGGTGCTCGCCAGTCTCATCGCCGTGCCGCTGGGATTGGCGACCGCGGCCTACCTGTCGGAAGTCGCCCGCCCCGGCGTGCGCCGCGTCGTGAAGCCCTTCATAGAGCTGCTGGCGGCGCTTCCCTCCGTCGTGATCGGCTTCATCGGCATGGTGCTCGTGGCGCCGTGGCTGCAGAACGCGCTCGGGATCGCCACCGGGCTCAATCTTTTCAACGCGGCGCTGATGCTTGCCTTCATGGCGGTGCCCACGATCTGCTCGGTGTCCGAAGACGCGCTGCACGCCGTGCCGCGCGCCCTGAAGGACGCGTCGCTCGCGCTGGGCGCTACGCCTTGGGAGACGATCAAGCTCGTGACGGTGCCGTACGCTTTGTCGGGCATTGGCACGGCGGTGATCCTCGGCATGAGCCGCGCGCTGGGTGAAACCATGGTGGTGCTGATGGTGGCGGGGGGCGCGGCGATCGTGCCGGAATCGATCTTTGATCCCATCCGTCCGATGCCCGCGAGCATCGCCGCCGAGATGGCGGAGGCGCCTTTTGGCAGCCCTCACTACCACGCGCTTTTTGCCACGGGCATCGCGCTTTTCATCATGACTTTCATTTTCAACGCGGTGGCGTTCAAGCTCGCGCAGCGCTACAAGACGCCGGCGGTTTAAGGAGAAACGCATGAGTCCCGCTAAAAGCCTCTGCGCCCGGGCGCAGGAAAAATCGCGGCCCCGCCGCTTCATGACGCAAGTGCTCGCCTTCACGGCCTTGAGAACGGCGGCCTTCATCAATTGCGCGGCGCTTGTGGCGGCGTGCGTCTTTCTCATGATCCACGGCGCGGGCGCCCTGAACTGGGACTTTGTGCTGGACTCCCCGCGCCGGATGATGACGGAGGGCGGCGTCTTTCCGTGTCTCGTGGGAACGTTCCTGCTTGCGGCGGGCGCCATTGCGATCGCGCTTCCCTTCGGCGTGGCGTGCGCCGTGTGGCTGAATGAATACAGCCGCGAGAGCGCCGTGAAGGACATCGTTCGTCTCTCGGTCGCGAATCTCGCGGGCGTGCCGTCCATTGTGTTCGGCCTCTTCGGGCTGGCGTTCTTCGTGACGGCGCTGGGCTTCAAGGTGAGTCTTTTGTCCGGCGTCCTGACGCTGGCGGTGCTGACGCTTCCCGTCATCATCAATACGACGGAAGAGGCCTTGAAGCAGGTGCCGGGCGCCTGGCGCGAGGCAAGCCTCGCTCTCGGTGCGACGAAAAGCCAGACGATCGGCCGCGTGGTGCTGCCGTCGGCGCTTCCCGGCATTCTGACGGGCGCCATTCTCGCTGTGGCGCGCGCCGCGGGGGAGACGAGCGCCGTGATGTTCACGGCGGCGGTGTTCTACACGCCGAAGCTGCCCGAATCCGTCTTCAGCAGCGTAATGGCGCTGCCCTACCACATGTACGTTCTGGCGACGTCGGGCACGGAAATTGAAAAGACCCGGCCCATGCAGTACAGCACGGGGCTGCTGCTGGTGCTTCTGGTGTTCGCCATGAATTTCGTTGCGATCCTCATCCGCGACAAGCTGCAGCGAAAGCCCGCGGCGTAGGTTCAGGCGACGCGGCCGGTGAGCGGCGCGCCTTCCAGGAAGTCCTGAAGGCGCAGGTGCTTCACCGTGCTGGTCGAATAGTCGACCAGGTCGTTTGTGATGAGAAACTTGGCGACGGCGTTGTCAAGCCGATCAAAGGGCGCAAACTCTCGCGCGTAATCGGCGTCTTCCGTGACGCTCGAAGCGACTTGGATGAAGCAGCGCCCGTCAGGTCTCTCGGCGAGAAAATCGACGGCGAGGGCGCCGCGGTGATAGGACGACACCCGCCAGCCGCGACAGCGAAGTTCGTGAAAGACGGCGCCCTCGATCAGGCGGGAAAGGTCTGGGCGCTCGCCCTCGCGGCTCAGAGTGACGAGTCCGGCGTTCGCGGCGTAGACCTTGCGGCCGTAGAGGAGCGTGCGACGCACCTTCGAGTCAAAGCGCGGCATGGATTCAATGAGGCCTGCGTCTTCCAAAAAGCCCATGAGTTTCACGACGGTCGCAAGCGACGGCGAGAAGCCGTCAGCCTTCAGGGTGCGGTGAAGGGCGCTGGCGCTGACGACCTGCGCGTGCGAGCTCAGCACGACGTCTGTAAGACGGAGAAAGAGTTCGGTTTTTCGCAGGTTGCGGCGGCAGATCATGTCGTTGATCATCCGGTCGGCGGCGTCCCGCAGCGCCTGAAGCCGGCTTTCCTTGTTCTGGCACGAGACGACGGCCGGCAGGCCGCCGTAAAGAAGGTAGTCGGCGAGCGAAAGAGGATGCCCCTGCTGGCGCGCCAGGGCGGCGGCTTCACGAAAGCAGAAAGGACGAAGGCGGAAGGTGATGAACCGGCCGGAAAGTGTCGAGATGTCGGGCGCTGCGAGAATCGGGAGCGTGCTCTCGGCGACGAAAAGCGACAGATTTCGCAGCCGCAGGCTGCGGCAGACCGCGACCCAGTCGGGCACGCGGGAGACCTCGTCGAGAAAGACGTAGAGCTTGTCATGGGTGAACGCCGCTTCGACGGCGGCGATCAGGTCGTCGGCTGAGCGAAAGCGGCGGGCGGCGCGGTCGTCGAAGTTGATGAAGAGCGTGGGCTTGCCAGCGGCTTGTAGTTCTGCTTCCACTTGTCGCAGGAGCGTCGTCTTGCCGCAGCCGCGCGCGCCGGTGAGGATTTTGACGAGGTCGTCTTCCGCCGAGGCAAGGAGCGGCTTCAGGTAGGTGTCGCGGCGCAGCATTCCGCTTGGCCTCCGTTGGAAAAAAATCGTTCACTGTAGTGAAGGATTTTGCTTCAGGATGAAAAATCCTTCAGTACGGTGGAGGATTTTCTCAATCGTGGAAAATCCTCCAGTAGGAAATTGAACAGCGTTTAGGATGCGGCGAGCTGTCCCGTAAGGCGCTCGGGGTGCGTGTAGACGTTGAGCCGTCCGGGGCGGCAGAAGGCGGCGAGCGTCATGCCGCTCGTTTCCGCCATTTCCACCGCAAGACGCGTCGGAGCGGACATCGCGAGCAGAATCTCTACGCCGCAGACGGCGCACTTTTGCACCATTTCGTAGGAGGCGCGCGAGCTCACGATGACGATGCCGTCCTTCCAGCCTTGCCGCGCCCGCAGGCCCAGCAGCTTGTCCAGCGCCACGTGGCGCCCGACGTCTTCGCAGCCTCCGGCGAGCGAGCCGTCGGAGTTCACCCACACGGCGCAGTGCGTCGCGCCCGTGAGGCTTCCCAGCTTCTCCACAGCCGTGATGTAGGAGAGGGCTTGAGGATAATGCTTCAAATCAAAGGTCTGGACGTGCGGAACGGACGGCGCCTTTCGCACCGCTTGATCGAGGCTTTCCGTGCCGCAGATGCCGCAGCCCGTGCGTCCCACGAGGTTGCGGCGCTTGTCCTTGAGCTTCCAGAAGCATTCGCTTGCGATGGTGATTTCGACGTTTTTCCCCTCGCGGCAGCCGTCGGTGACTTCGATGCTGTAGATGTCGGAAAGGTCGCGAATGATCCCTTCCGTTAAAGAAAAGCCGGTGGCGAATTCTTCCAGCTGTGTCGCGGTCGCCATCATGACGACGTGGGAGATGCCGTTGTAGACGAGGGCCACGGGCACTTCGTCCACGATCCAGTCGGGGGACGCGGAGACGCCGGCGGACGTGATCTTGGTGACGTCGTGCGCAACGACGCCGAAGGGCGCTTCAGTCGTAGGAGAATCGAGCGGCATGGCGGGAAAAGGCGGAAAGGAGAGGCGAAGCGCCCGAGGCCGACGCTCGGGCGCCGAAAAAAGCGGCGCTTTCAGTGAAAGACGCCGCCCGCGGGACTCTATACGTTGAAGAGGAATTCCATCACGTCGCCGTCCTGCACGACGTAGTCCTTGCCTTCGGCTCGCATCTTGCCCGCTTCCTGAGCGCCCTTTTCGCCCTTGTAGGCGATGTAGTCGTCAAAGGCGATCGTCTGGGCGCGGATGAAGCCGCGCTCGAAGTCGGTGTGAATGACGCCGGCGGCCTTGGGGGCGGTGTCGCCCTTGTGGATCGTCCAGGCGCGCACTTCCTTCACGCCGGCGGTGAAGTAGGTCTGAAGGCCGAGGAGCTCGTAGCCCGCGCGGATCACGCGGTCAAGGCCCGGCTCGGTCATGCCCATGTCTTCGAGGAACATTTCCTTGTCGGCTTCGTCAAGGTCGGCGATGTCGGCTTCGGTCTTGGCGCACACGGCGACGACGGGGGCGCCTTCGGCGGCGGCATGCGCCTTCACCTTGTCGAGAAGCGGATTTCCTTCAAAGCCGTGGTCGTCCACGTTCGCCACGTACATCACGGGCTTCATCGTGAGAAGGAAGAGCGGACGGATCACCGCCTTTTCTTCATCCGTGAGCTTCACGCTGCGAGCGGGCTTGCCTTCGTCCAGCGCAGGCTTGATCTTTTCCAAGGCGTTCACCAGCTTCAGGGCTTCCTTGTCGCCGCCCGAGTGCGCCTGCTTCACGTTCTTCTGGATCTGCTTCTCCACCGACGCCAGATCGGCGAGCGCGAGCTCCGTGTTGATGACTTCAATGTCTTCGATGGGGTTCACATGGCCCGCAACGTGAACGACGTTGTCGTCGTTGAAGCAGCGGACGATGTGCGCGATGGCGTCGCATTCGCGGATGTTCGCGAGGAACTGGTTGCCGAGGCCTTCGCCCTTGCTGGCGCCGGCGACGAGGCCGGCGATGTCCACGAACTCCACGGCGGCCGGAACGACGCGCGCGGGCTTCACGAGATCGGCGAGCGCCTTGAGGCGCGGATCGGGGACTTCCACGATGCCGACGTTCGGTTCAATGGTGCAGAAGGGATAGTTTTCCGCCGCGATGCCGGCTTTGGTGAGTGCATTGAAGATGGTCGACTTGCCGACGTTGGGCAGGCCGACGATGCCGCATTTAAGTCCCATTTGGTGTTTCTTTCCTATAAATGAATCAGCCCGATCGGACGCGCCGCGGGCCTCTCTGTCAGATTACCGAATTATCGCATTGAGCGAACTAAACCGGTTGAAAAGGCGTTGGGATGCTTGCAATGCAACAGAGAGGTTGAAAAGATTGAAAAACAGCGTGCCTAGTATGCAAAAGCCGAAGGAGTAGAGGATGCTTTCCCAAAAAAGGCATGTGGAATTCGCTCGACGGCTGATGCGAGCACAACTTTCATGGTTGAGCACTTGAATATTGTGGCGTGGAATAGTGTAGGACTCGCATCAGCACGACAGGAAAACTGGGTCGAGTCGTCTGAAAATCCCTGCGCCTAGCGCCTGAGAGTTCTCTTGCGCCGGATTGCTACGGCCAGAGACCAAAGGGACCCGAAGTCGAAAGATGGAGGGCAGATATGGCAAAGCCCAGTGTTCGCACCACTGGGCTTCGTCGATTTTTTGCGAGGCTATCATGGGTAACAACCATTCCTCGTGCGAGAGCATTATGCCACAGGTAGTTGTGCTTGGTGACGTCAACGTCATTCTTGGCGCAGATGCGGTTTTTGCCGTGGTCATCATGGGCGTAGTGTTCGTCGCTTGTATCGGAAAGTATCTGAAACGATTCTTGAAGATGAAGATTTTTAAGAAGTTGTTCGGGTAGTGGAAGAAACCGGCGGCTTGCGGAAACGCAGGCCGCCGTCAGCGATTTCTCAAGAATTCTTTACTTGATCTGTGATACAGATTTCACGGCCACGCCTCTTGGCGCGCGCTCTTTCTTTGCGCTTTCATCGTTGAACACTTGAATATTGTGGCGTGAAATAGTGTAGGATTTGCACCAGCACGACAGGAAAACTGGGTCGAGTCGTCTGAAAATCCCTGAAAAAACTCTGCGCCTAGCGCCTGAGAGTTCTCTTGCGCCGGATTGCTACGGCCAGAGACCAA
>CAVJUB010000002.1:0-2704 GCA_963652545.1 Hallella faecis
ACGATGAAGCCCACCGCCAGAAAGAGCAGCAGGTCTTCTGCGCCTCTCAAATTGAGCCCGAACATCGTGGCGAGAACGCTGGTGAGCACCAGGAGTCCGGAGAAGGCGGCCGACATCACGACAAAGAGAATCGAACGTTTCAATAATTTCGATCTATGAAAAATAAGAAGAATTTCTTCGTCAATCAGCTTTACATCCTCTATCGCGTCCGGCTCTTTGATGATCTGCAGTCGATTTTTCAACAGTTCTCGAATTCGGTTGGTGGTGTGCGCATACCGGGCCGACATGGTGAGCATCAAAAGCCCGACGCCGGAAATCAGCGTCACCGGCGTCAGTGCTGAACTGAGCACAGACACAAATTCCACATTATTCATAAACAGTATCCAACTGATGTCATTTAGATCAATCCATTATTTTTATCAAATTCTCTTTTGGCGGAGAGTGGAATTCTAGGAGTGCTTCCCCCACCTGACCGATCAAAGTGACGCCAAGTTGCCTTCAGAGCAAAACCTCCGTCCCCTTTACTTTTCCACTGACTCCCTGTGGATGCCTCGCTGATTCCAGGGTTTGTCCACCGCCTTGCCCAAGCAAAAGTTCTCCATTAAAAAATTATTTTTTTAAGTTTTAAACATAACAGTAGTAAACAATAGGGTGTGGACAAAACTGTTGATAAGCAAAGAAAGCCAAACAAGATCAATTCCCTGGCGTGTGGAAAAGCCTGCGAAGACGTCGCTTGAAAGGCTGTGGTCAGCCTGTGGACGGCTGTGTGGAAAAAGAAGAGGCGGAAAGTGGCGAAAAATTTATCCTCAGCCGGCGGCCAGTTATCGATGCAGTTGTCCCTGCAGTTATCCACAGCGTGGGAAGGAAAACGAGGGAGGCGTGCCACCTGGTGACGAAACCGACAGAGGTGGAACTGCGTCTGGGGCTGGCAAGGAAAATCCAGGCGGTAAGAGCGATAAATTGTTGTTTTAACGGCAAAAACTTAGGGTGACGTGGGGGCAGGCTGTTCTGGGACAAGTTATCCCTGCCGTTCTATAAAAAATTCAATTTTTTAAATAACAGTAGTAACAATAACGGCGAACAACTCTGTGGATAAAAGATGAAACGCTTTAATTTTCAAGTCGTTGCGCTGTGAAAAACGTTGGGGACTAGGCGTCGGACAGGTTGTGAACAGCCTGTGGAGAGCTGTGTGGAAAAGCCGGTGGTGATTTGGCGGCTGAAAACCATCCCCAGCGGCGGTCCACTTCTCCCTGCCCTTGTCCACAAAGTTTTCCACATCGAGAGCGCCCCGCCAGGGGGCGCCGCTGTTGCGTTGGAGCTAAAAGCGCAGTAAATTTTCCCTGTTTTTCGTGTTTTACTGGATGAGGCGGCATGTTCAGCCTGGAAGTAATGCCTTGGTTCTCTCCGGCTGTTTCTCCGGAGATTGCCCGAGTCATGCACAATCTGGGATACCGTTCGGAGCTTTGGCCGGGGGATGAGATCGGGCAGGGATTTTTTCGCCGCGTGGTCTTTGTCGCCGGCGGCTTTGCTGCGAACGCGGTGTTGTCGCCGGGAAGTCATGCGCCGTTGCAGATGACGCTGGCGGGGGCGGGCAGCTTTGCGGTGACAGGAAGCGCGCTTTCGGTGGATGACAACCAGCCTCGCCGCTGCTGGGCGCTGACGCGCTGCACGACGCTGTCGGTGAGTCCCGAGATTCTGATCCGGCTCTCCGAAGTGGAGAGCGCTTGGAGCCAGGAACTTACGTCGTACCATATGCGGCGCTGCGTGAGCGAGCGATTTGGCCAGATGGTTTGTCATGTGGCAAAGCCCGACCGGCGTTTGGGCGTGCTGCTCGCCACTTCCACCGAGGCGGTGACAGGTGTTGTCCGCAATCGAACGAAGGAATCGGCGGACGACTGGGTCCGGCTGCCGCATCTACCTTCGCGTAAACTCATCGCCTCAGTGATTTCCTGTTCGTCCACAACGCTTGATCAGGTGATTCGCGACTGGGCGGCGCAGGGCGTTTTTCGACATGAAGGCGGCGCGCTGTGGATGAAGCGGTCAGCGCTTCAAGAGCATCGACAGTGGCTGACCCCCTTCCTGCAGATGCAGAAAGACATCGAAAAGGCTGTCAACGTGCGGTCGAATTTTCATTTTCCGGAGTAGTCGTCATGACGCGTTCCTTCTTGAAGTTTTCTCTTTTCGCCGCGGCGGCTTCGTCGGCGGCTGTCTTGATGACGACGGGGTGTGCTCCGCTCATTTTTGGCGGCGCCGTGGTGGCGGGCGGCACGACGGTGTCTTCGGCGGCGGATCGCCGCTCCACAGGCGCTCAGGTGAACGACGGCATTTTGGAAACCCGCGTGAGGTCGGAGATTCTTCGCGCCATCGGCAGCGAGGCGAAGACGCACTACACCGTGACGGCTTACAACGGCAGCGTGCTGCTTTCGGGGGAAATGGCGACGGAGGAGCTGAAGGCGACGGCGGTGAAGACGGCGCGCGCGAGCCTCGACGTGAAGCGCGTCATGGATGAAATGGCGGTCATGGAGCCCGTCGGCGTCACGCAGCGCATGAGCGATTCGACGCTCGCGACCAAAGTTCGCAGCAACATCATCGGCAACAAGAACGTCTCCATCAATCAGCTCAAGATCACGGTGGAGCGCGGCATTGTCTACATCACCGGGCTTTTGACGCCGGATGAGAACAAAGAGGCCTGCCAGTCTGCGGC
>CAVJUB010000002.1:2971-73399 GCA_963652545.1 Hallella faecis
AGCCGGATGACGGAGAACATCACGGCGTTCAATTCCAGACCGTTTTTCCGGGACAGGTTTCGTGAGGCGGCAAGCGCCAGAGGAAGCGTTGCCCAGGTGATGAGAACGGGCCACAGCGCGTGATTGAAGGCGGCGAGGAGTGCGGTGAGCAGATAGGGGGCGAGAACGCCGGCAGTGAAGACGGCGAGCATGCCCTTTTTGCCCAGGAGAACCGCGAGCGTGCACCGGCCGACGGAAGCGTCATGCTCTTCATCGCGGTAGTTGTTGACGGCGAGCACGGCGGCGGCGATGAAGCCTACGGCGGAGGCGGCGAGCACCGATTCAACGGAGACGGCATGGGTCTGCAAATAGTAGGTGCCGCAGACGGCGACGAGGCCGAAGAAGAGAAAAACGGTGATTTCACCAAACGGCGTGTAGGCGATGGGCTTGGGGCCGCCCATGTAGCAGTAGGCGGCGACAATGGAGGCGGCGAAGATGACGAGCATGATCCAGCCGCCGCTGTAAATGAGATACGCGGTGTCCAAAAGGGCGACGACGCCCAGCAGCTTGATGGCGCGCTCCACGGCGGCGACGGTGAGCCAGCCGTTGGCGGTGGCGCGAGGCAGTCCCTTGCGCTTTCCATTTTCAGCCTTGCGCTTGGTGTAGCCCGCGTCGTTTTCCATGTTGCTCACGATTTGCATGAGAACGGACAGCAGCAGCGTGGCGGCGGCGACAGGCCAGTTGAGAGAGCCTGTGACCGCCAGCGCGAGCGCAAGCCCTGTAAGCACGGGGGCGAGCGCAATGATCCAGGTTTTCGGCCGGGCGCAGGCGGCCCAGGCGGCGAGGCTGTTTTTCTTGATGTCGGCAGTCATTTCTAGAGGACGATCTTCACCATGGGGTGGCTTGTGAGAAGACGATAGACCGAGTCGAGCTGCTCTCGGCTGTCGACGTGCACGGTGAGGGTGAGCGACGTGTATTTGCCGGTCTTGGATTTTTCTTGTCGGATGGTCGCCGGATCAAAGGCGGGAAGAATTTCCCGCACGGCGGCGCCGACGACGGTCGCAAAGTCAGGCGTCGTGAGGCCCATGGCCTTGATCGGAAAGTCCGTCGGGTAGGTGATGAGGGACTCCTCCATTGCGACGGTGTCGTCCGTGTTTTTTTCTGTCATGGTGATTCCTTATTTCTTTTCCGGCTCCGCCCCGACTTTGAGCCGGACGGAGTCAATGAATCGGCTGAAGAAGCTGCCTTCGCCGATGTCGTAGAGAGCAAAGAGCGGAAAGCTGGCGAGACGCCGGCCTTCAAAATCCACGTGAAGCGTGGCGATCTTGTCGCCCTTCTTGAGAGGCGCCCAGAAGGGCTGCAGGTGTTCAATGGTGGTGGAAAGTCCGCCGGTGCCGCGCCCGGCGAGGTCCTTCTGGCCGATGCTCACCCAGATGTCTTCGGCGGCTCCCACCTCAATGCGGTCTCGATTGCCGCCCAGCACTTCGAGGCGAGCGATCGGCGCGCCGGCGCTAAAAAGACGGATGGTTTCGTAGTCGGTGCGGCCCTTTACGAAAAGGGACAGCACAGCATTGGCGGCGGCATCCGTCTGGGAGCCGGCTTTGTCGCTCAGGTAGACGGCGATGAGCCGGCGGTCGACTTCACTGTCGTTTTTGCGATAGGTCGAAGAAGCGACAAAGGAGGGCGTCGTGGTTGAGCTCATGACGCCGTCCGCTTCATTGCTGCGCCAGAGAAGCACGTTGCGGCTGCGCTGGGCGTTGCCAAGATACGTGAATGTCTTGTCGGCGAACCAGCGGAATACGTCAGGGTGCTTGCGGCGGAGCGTTTGCGTGAGGATGGCGAGATCGTGCGCCGTGGATCGGTTGCCGGCGTGAGGCACCGGCGCCGCAAAGTGACTCTGGGAAAGCCCCAGCTTTTTAGCTGAGCGGTTCATGGCGGCGACGAATTCTTCCCGGGAGCGGGCGAGACCGTCGGCGACGGCCAGACAGGCGTCTTCAGCGCCGACGACGGCGATGGCGCGAAGCAGCACGCCAAATTCCGTCTGCTGTCCGGACGTGAGATAAATGCGCTGCTGTCCCGTGACAGCGGCTGCCTGAGCTGAGACGGTGATTTTTTTCGTCAGGCGGTTTTCTTCGCCGGCCGTGAGTTCGAGCGCGGTGTAAAGCGTCATGAGCTTTACGAAATCCTGGGGATTGACGACCGTCGCGTCGTTTTCCGACGCAAGCACCATGCCGCTGATGCTGTCAAGAAGCGTCCACGAGGGAGCGGCCTGCGCTGACGACAAAAGGCCGGCGAAGGCGACGGCCGTCACAAAACTTGCGCGCCGCAGTAGAGAGAGGAAACCGACGTCCGACATCAGAAAACGTAGCATGGATAAGGTTGAAGCCAGCGCTGCGGAAAAGACGAATCCGAAGCAGTCGGGCGGAAGGAATGGTTTTCAGGCAAAATAGGAACTTCTCTGCGGCGAAAGGGCTTTCGCGGCAGATTTCTTTTGAGCCGACGCCGCGTATTGTAAGGATTCAGGGCGCCGCGCTGAAATGGGTTCAGCTAGGACAGGGCGCCTCAACGTGACGGTTTTACTGATTGATTTGGGCAACACGGCTTTGAAGTGGACGACGCTTGACAAGCCGGACGAACCCCATACGTATGTGCACGGCGGCAGCGACGTCGTGTCGGAGGCGCTTCTGCAGGAGTGGCTGTCCCTGCGTCCCACGCGAGTCGTCGGCTGCATGGTTTCTAGCGAAACGCTCGCTTTGGCGCTCACCCGTTTTTTCAATCAGCACGGCATTGCCTGGGAATGGCTTCATTCCGAAGAGCGGTTCGTCGGGGATTTCACGCTCGTGAACCGCTACGAAAACAGCCAGCAGCTGGGCAGCGACCGATGGTATGCCGCCGTGGGCGCCGCAGGGCTTTATCCCGGTGAAGCGCTTTTAGTCGTTCACATGGGGACGGCGACGACGGTGGACACGATTCTTCCGGAAGGGGATCACCTCGCCTTTCTGGGGGGCCGGATTCTTCCCGGACCACTCATGATGTATGAGTCGCTCGTGCAGGGCACGCGCTGCCGTCCGGAAGGCGTCGTGCGCATCGAGTCGTTTCCGCTCTCAACGGACGCCGCCATTTCCACTGGGATTCTGGAAGCGCATCTGGGCGTCTTTGAACGCGCCCTGAAGGCGGTGAGAGAGAAGGGATTTGAAGCGCGCTTTGTGTTTGCAGGCGGCGCCGCGCCCCGCTATGCCTCCTATATTCAAGCGGCGTACCCGCAGGCCGTTTTAAAGCACAACATGGTGCTGCGGGGGCTGGCGCTGAAGACGCTGCTTAGCGGAAAGAGGGCGGATTGATGCGCAGTCTGCTCATGGTCTGCACGGTGCTTCTCGCCGCACTGTCCGTCTGGGGGCTGAAGGACGTTTCTTCGGAAGACTTCGGCCGCGCTGACGTGACGGGCAGCGCGCAGTTGAAGCTTGAAAAGCACCGGACGGAAAAGACGCTGGCGGCGGAGGAAAAGCCGCTGGACGCGGAGGACGCCTGTCTTGTCTGGGGCGGCTTTCCCGTGGGCGATCTGGTGCGGGTTCGCCTGCATCTGCGGCGGCAGCGGCTCGAAGACAAGGTCATTGTGCAGGATCGCTTCGGTCCCGAACGCTACATCGCCTACCTCGGCCCCTACGACAATCAGACGGCGGTGCGCGCCTTCGTGAAGCAGTTCCGGCAGCAGGGCTTCAGAACCGTGCGGCCCATTTTGTCGGGCGAGCTTTCCTACGGCGTGGAGATCGCCTCATTCAAGACGCGGGAGGCGGCGGAGGCGTTTCTTTCCGGAAAGAAGGCGCCGGACATGAAGGGCATCAAGATCACCAACCGTCTGGGCGAGCCCACCGGCATGGTGGACCTCGTCTTCAGCCGCCTTGACGCTGGCGAGAAGACGAGGCTTGAGGCGCTGCGGGCGCTTTATCCGAGAACGTCGCTCAGCGCTTGCTACCAGCCGGAAACGCTGAACTGAGCCGTTCGGGAAGAACCGCGAGAAGCTCGCGGTGGCGGTCTTCCCGCGCCTTGAAGACTGTGTCGTCGGTCTGGCGTTTCTTTGCGGCCCAGATGGCGTCAGGGAATGTGGCGTCGTCCGCAAATCGCGCGATGACGTGCCAGTGCACGTGAGGCACCATGTTGCCCAGCTGGGCGAGATTCACCTTGGCGGGCTTCATGACGTCAAGCACCGTTTTCTCCACGACGTTCACGACGTCCATGAGGTGATGCCGCTCTTCGCCGGCGAGGTCGCTCATTTCTTTCACGTGGGCTTTCGTCACCACGCGGATGAAGCCGGGCCAGTCTTTTTCCGCCGCGTCGATGACAAAAAGCTGGTCGTCCTCCCAGAGGACATGCCAGCGGGAGCGGTCGCACAAGGGGCAGTTGTCAGCCATGATGAATCTTCCTAAACGAGAACGTGTTCAATGCCGTCCGCCTTCACTTCCGCGAGGAAGGCGGCGAGCCAGTGCTCGCCGTACATGAGGCGAGCCATTTCCACGATGAGAAACTCTGCTTCCGTGCCGACGGCGTCGCTGTAGCGGCTCATGCCCTGATAGCACCCGGGGCAGGCGGTGAGCACCTTCACCTTGCCGTCAAAGCCGTCCGCCGTAAGACGAGCCTTCCTAAGCCGCAGGTCCTCTTCCTTTTTGAAGCGCACCTGCGTGGCGATGTCGGGGCGGCCGACCGCGAAGGTGCCGGCTTCGCCGCAGCAGCGGTCGGTGAGCATCACGCGGGTGCCGTCGGCGGCCTCAAGAAGCGACTGCACCGTGTTGATGGGAGCGGCGGTGTTAAAGGGGCTGTGGCAGGGATCGTGGTAGAGGTAGCGGGTGTGGTCCGCCCCCTTGAGGTGCAGTCCCTTTTCCGCGAGATAGTCGTGGATGTCCAGCACGCGGCAGCCTGGGAAGATCTCTTCAAAGTGGTAGTCCTTGAGGGACTTGAGGCAGGTGCCGCAGGACGCCACCACGGTCTTGATGTCGAGGTAGTTGAGCGTGTTGGCGATGCGGTGAAAGAGAATGCGGTTGTCGGTGACGATCTGCTGCCCCATGGCCGGGAGGCCGTTGCCCTTTTGCGGAAAGCCGCAGCAGAGGAACTTCGGCGGAATGACGGTCTGCACGCCCGAGGCAAAGAGCATGGTGAGCACGGCAAGCCCCGCTTCCGGAAAGAGGCGTTCATTGCCGCAGCCGGGGAAGTAGAAGACCGCCTCGGCGTCCTTGGCATCCGGGCGCCGGATGATGGGCACGGTCGTCGGATCGTTGAGCTTCAGAATGGAGCGCAGCGTGCGGTGCAGGCGAGGCTCGGGCAGCTTTCGGTTCACGAGCGTCACGACCTGTTCGCGCAGCGTGGGCTGCCCCGTGGTGTTGAAGGGACGGGCGAGCGTCGGCGCCGCCAGTTTTTTGGCGAGGTCGGCCGCTTTCCGCTCTGTCTTGAAGCCGATGTCCACCATGCCCTTTCGCGCCAGCTCCACCGCTCGGGGGCTGGAGAGCGCGAGAAACTGCATGCCGGCTTTTTTCAGGGGATTCTTCGACGTGCAGTTCATGCGAGAAAGGAAGTTTCTCAGCAGCATGGTCACTTCCCCGAAGTTGATCTTCACGGGGCAGGGACGCTGGCACTTCAAGCAAACCGTGCAATGGTCGGCGATGTCGGAGAAGGAGAGCAGATGCTCGAAGTTGACGCCGCGGCGAGTCTGCGATTCGTAGAGATAGGCTTCCGTGAGCAGGCTCACCGCAATGATCTTGTTGCGGGGCGAGTAGAGAAGCCCTGCCTGCGGCACATGCGTCGTGCAGCGAGACTTGCACTTGCCGCAGCGCAGGCAGTTCTTCACCGCATCGCTGATCGCCTTGAGCTCCGTCTGCTGCATGATGAGCGATTCGGCCGTGAGCAGATTGAAGCTCGGCGTGTAGGCGTTTTCAAGACCTAGCTTGAGCTTGCCGCGGTTGAACCGCCGCTGGGGATCCACGCGGTCGAGATACTCGTAGAAGGGCACGAGGTCTTCTGGCGGCAAGAATTCGATCTTCGTCAAACCCACGCCGTGTTCGCCCGTGATGGAGCCGCCCAGTGCCTTGGCGGTCTTCATCACGAGATGCACCGCCTTCTGGCCCAGCTGCATCATGGCGTAGTTGTCGGAGTTGAGCGGCACGTTCGTGTGCACGTTGCCGTCGCCTGCGTGCATGTGCAGCGCAATGAAGACGCGGCCGCGAAGCACCTTGGCGTGGATGGCGTCGAGCTGGGCGCGGATCTTTTCAAAGGCGTCGCCGGCGAAGATGTGGAAAAGACGGCTTCTTAGCTCTTTTTTCCAGGAGATGCGGAGAATTCGATCGTAAACGGCGTCAAAAACCTTCTTCTGCCGGTAATTGTCGAAAACTTCGTCGCTGACGTTGACGCCGAGCTTTTCGAGCTCGGGAGCGGCGCTTTGCCAGTCGTCGTCCAGATGGGCGAGCACGTAGTCCCAGCGCGCCATGACGGATTCGATCACGCCAAGCGCTTCGGGCACCGTGGTGTCCAGCAGCTCTTTTTTCGTGACGCCGGCCGTCATTGTCGGGTTGCCCAGCGAAATGTAGCCCTGCAGGTAGTCTCGCGCGGCGCGCGCCATGTCGAGCTTGTTTGCGATCGAACACTCGATGTTGAAGCGCTCGCAGGTGAGCGTGTATTCGCCGATCCGATCGAGCGGAATCACCACGTCTTCATTGAGCTTGAAGGCGTTGGTGTGAGCGCTGATCGCCGCCGTTCGGCTGCGCTCGTGCCAGAACTTGAAGCGTTCGGACTCGGTTTTTGCGATGAAGCCTTCGCCGTTTCTCGAGGTGCAGATCTCCACCACGCGGGCGGTGATTTCATCGAGCGCCGCCTCGTCGTCGCCCACGATGTCGCCCACAAGCACCATCTTCGGGTACTCGCCGCGGCGGCTTTTCACGGGATAGTTGACGGCGCGCAGGTAGCGGTCGTCCAAATGCTCCAGGCCCGCCAACATGCAGCCCTTCGGGTGCGAGTCAAGCAGCTGCGTGATTTCCACGATGGCCGGGCCGGCGAGGCCGGCGGCGCCGAAGAATTCCAGACACACCGTGCGGGCGCAGGGCGGCATCTTGTGCAGAATCCAGGTGGCAGACGTGATGAGGCCGTCGCAGCCTTCCTTCTGCACGCCGGGGAGTCCTCCCAGACACTTGTTGGAGACGTCCTTGCCCAGTCCCTTTTTGCGGAAGGAGGCGCCCGGCATGCGAAGAACGTCCGTGCGCAGCACGCGCGCCTTCTCCGGATCTCGTTCGTGGCCGTCCTTGAGGGTGATCTCCCAGACCACTTCCTCCTGCTTGTGGATCTTTCCCAGGTTGTGGTTGACGCGGACGACTTCGAGCCAGTTGCCGTCGGGATTCACCATTCGGAATCGCGCCAGATTGTCGACGGCCGTGCCCCAGAGCACCGCTTTCTTGCCGCCGGAGTTTTCGCTGATGTTGCCGCCCACGGAGCTCGCGTCAGCGCTGGCGGGGTCGACGGAAAAAACAAGGCCGTCTTCGGCGGCGGCTTCCGTCACGCGGCGCGTCACGGCGCCGGAGCCCGTGTCGATCACCGGAGTCGGCGTGGAGAGGCCGGGCAGCACTTCTTCGCGGGCGCGTCCGATGTGGTTGAGCTTTTCCGTGTTGATGACGGCGCTCATGGCGGTCATGGGAACCGCGCCGCCGGTGTAGCCGGTGCCGCTGCCGCGGGGAATGATGACGAGACCGAGCTCGATGGCGGTGCGAACGATGTCCGGAATCTCGCTTTCACTGTCCGGCGTCAGAACGACAAACGGAAACTCAACGCGCCAGTCCGTGGCGTCGGTGACGTGGCAGGCGCGGGCAAAGCCGTCAAAGCGGATGTTGTCTTCGTTGGTGTACTTCTTGAAGAGCTTCAAGGCGCGGTGCCGCAGCTTTTCAATCTTTGGAAATTCCGCTTCAAAGCGAGAGACGGCTTCGTGGGCTTTTTCAAGCAGCTTTCCCACGAGCGCATCTCGCTCGGGATGCGTCGGATCCCGGCGCTTTTCTGTTTCCGTAAGACGGTGCTTCAAAGCGTCGATGAGAAGCAGCCGGCGGCGCCGGTTGTTCAAGAGGTCGTCTTGCAGATAGGGATTGCGTTCGACAGCCCAGATGTCCCCCAGCACCTCGTAGAGCATGCGAGAAGAGCGGCCGGTGCGGCGCTGGCCCCGCAATTCGCAGAGGATGCGCCAGGCGTCCTCGCCCAGCAGGCGGCCTACGATTTCCTTGTCGGAAAAGGAGGTGTAGTTGTAGGGAATTTCACGGATGCGCTCTAGAGCGGCTGCCGTCAGAGATTCCTCGCTTTTCATGGGGGGCCTTTTTTAGTGAGAAGGTGTTCGGGGAATTTTATCGGCAGCCGCCGCGCCGTCAGTTGGAGGCATTTCTTATAAGGCGGCGCAATCCCTTTTCAATCGGGCGGTCCACCAGGTGGTAGACGCCGCTGCCGTCGTCCACCACGTCGTAGTCCCACTTTTTGTTGCCCCGCATGTCCTCGAGCCAGACGTTGAGCGGCAGGTCGAGCTCGTCCACATTGCCGTTGATGAAGCTTTCCGCTTCGTAGGGCGTGGCGAAGTTCTCCCAGAATTCGCCGTAGTCCACGATGACCTGAACAACAAGATCGCGACGCATGACAGTCTCCCTACGGCATGGCGCGGAGCAGTTCCGCCACCGCGGTCGTGAGCTTGGCGGTGTAGCCGAGGTCCAGCATCTCATCGGGGCCGTGGGCGTTGGAAGCCGGTCCGAGCACGCCGGTGACGCACATCTGGGCGCCGGAGAACGTGTCCGCGAAGAGGTTCAGGATCGGAATGGAGCCGCCCTCGGCGATGTAGGCCGTGGGGGCGCCGAAGACGGAGCGGCCGATTTCATCCACCGCCTGCTTGAACCAGGGGGCCTCGGCCGGCGCGTTCCAGCCGCTGGAGGCCTGCGTGTTTTCGATGGTGACCTCGGCGCCGTAGGGAACGTTTTCCGTAAGACGGTCCTTGAGGCTCTGAAGCGCTTCTTCCGGATTCACGCAGGGCGGAATGCGGATGGAAAGGCGAAGCGCCGTTTCGGGACGCAGAACGTTGCCCGCTTCCTGCAGGGACGGCAGGCCTTCGGCGCCGATTACGGCGAGCTGCGGCATCCAGGTTTGCGCGAGCAGGTTTTCCGTGACGGAAGCAAAGCGCGGCTGCGTGCCGCCGGCCCAGGGGAAGTCGTCCGTCACCTTGTCAGCAAGAAGCTGAGCCGCCGCTTCAATCTGAGCGAGCCGCTCCGCGGGAATTGGGCAGTTGAAGGCGGGGTCGGATATTTCGCCCGTGGCGCAGTTTTCCACGCGGGCCAGCAGCTCGCGGGCGATCATGAAGCTTTCGGGGGCGATGCCGGAGGCCGTGCCGGAATGCATGCCGTGGCGCAGCACCTTGACGCGCATCGTTGCGGCGACGACGCCGCGGAAGCTGGCGGTGATCCAGAGCCGCTCATAGTCGCCCGCGGCGCTGTCGAGCACGGTGACGAGCCCCACTTTGCCGCAGCGCGGCGCCACGGCGGCGAGCCAGTGCGGCAGGTCTTCCGAACCGGACTCTTCGCGCGTTTCGATGAGTCCGCAACAGCGGGGATGGGGAAGCTTCGCTTCTTCCAGCGCCTTTACGGCCGTGAGCGCGGCGTAGACGCTGTAGCCGTCGTCGGCGCAGCCGCGGCCGTAGAGCCGCCCGTCTTCGATGACGGGCTTGAAGGGGGCGCGATCCTTGGTCCAGCCGGCGGCTTCGGGCTGCTTGTCGAGGTGGCCGTAGAAGAAAGCGGCTTCTTGAGAGGCTTCGCCCTGAGCCGGAATGTCAAAAAAGAGGCAGGGGGTGCGGCCCGGCGCTTCCAGCACTTCAAACTTGGCCTGAGGAAAGCGCTTCTGTCCCCAGAGAGCGGCCTTCTGGCACGCGGCTTTGAGAAAGCCGTGCGCCTCCCACTCGGCGTCAAAGGCGGGGGACTTGGCGGGAAGACGAACGAAGTCGATCAGTGCATCAAGCGTGTCGTCTTTCCAATGGTGTTCAATGAGATCCGAAAGAACAGTATTTGTCATGTCAAATTTCTCACTTGAAAGCGGCGAAGGCCGTTGTTCCTAGGCGGTCCGAGATTGTACGAGCGATTTCCCGAGCCTTTGCCTGCGTGGTGCTGCCGACCATGACGCACCAGCGGTCGCCTGAGGGCGCGACGCGCACGGGCTCCGTAATGCCTTCCGTGGTGAGCATCATTTCCGTGTGGGCGGCGAATTCCTGGGCGTTCGTCTTGTTGTCAAAGGCGCCGATCTGCGCGCCCCAGGCGGTTTTTCCAGAGTCCAGCAGCTTCAGGTTGCCGGCGTCAGCGGCCGCCGTCTCCACGCTGCCCGATTCCGGAAAGACGCTGTCAAAGGCTGCGTCATCCGTGGTGTCTGAAGCAGCGGAAGAAACGCTGGCGGCCTCGTCTTCGGAAGGCACCAGCGAGGCGAGCGGATCCGCTGCGGCGCCGGAAGAGGTTGTTGCTGTGGCGGCGGACGTCTTGTTTTCTTCCGATGGAAGATACGAGGCGATCGTGTCCTGAATGCGGCGAACCTCAGCATCTGTTTCCCGGGTCGAAGCGCTGGGAAGCGCTGCCAGGGTGCGAGTGACGGAAACGGCTTGCGTGGATTTTGAAGAAGCCATTGTCTTGCTGGCGGACGGCTGCGTCTGCAAAAGGGAGGCGCTCTGGCGCACCGTCTCCTTCACGACGCCGGCGCGTCCTGACGAACGGGCGGCGCTGACGGCGCTTGCGGCTGCGAGAGCGGTGCCGGCTTTGCTTGAGGACGTCTTTGTGGCGGTTGTTGTGTCCGACGCCAGTGCGGCCGCAAGCGTCACGTTGGTGTGCGTGGCGCTGGGAATGTCGCCTCGGGCAATCTGGCTTCGCGTGATGCGCTCGATGCGCACTTTGGTCGTACCTTTCTTCTGGTACCCGAGCTTCACGGCGGCGGCGTAGCTCATGTCAATGGCTCGCCCGCCGATGAAGGGGCCGCGGTCATTGACGCGAACGATGACGCTGCGGCCGTTGGCAAGGTTGGTGACCTTGGCGTAGCTTGGCAGCTCCATCGTCGGGTGCGCGGCGGTCATGGCGTACATGTCATAAATCTCGCCGATCGCCGTCTTTTTTCCGTGAAACTGCTTGCCGTACCAGCTGGCGGTGCCTGTCTGGGAGAAAGGCTTGTCGCCTGTCATCGGCTTGAAGCTCTGGCCCATGACGGTGTAGGGGCGGTTGGCGAACTTGTGTGCGGGCTCCACGCGGATTTTCAGGGCGCCGGAGCTGCCGGCGCGCCAGGCGCTCATGGAGGACGGAGGGCCGTCTTTGTCAAAGTACTTGCCGTTGGAAGTGGAGGAGCAGCCGGCGAGGCTGGCGGCGAGCAGAAAGGCGAGCCAGCAAAAATGTTTCTGAACCATGAGCGTCCGTGAAAAAGCGTTGGAACGGCGCAAAAAACTGATTTTCCGGAATCAGCGCCGCCACCCGTAATGCTAGACTTTCGAACGCTCAAAAACCGCTGTTTTTCCACCTCTGTTGCAGAACTTTTCAACTGCGCCGGATCGCTGAAGAACAGTGCAGTTCATGCTTGGGTTTCCAACGCTTTTATTTCCGCATAGAAAGTTACAGGTAACGAACATGTCCCTTGGATTGGATGATGTTCGCCGCATTGCCGAGCTCGGCCACATCGACATCAGCGATGACGATGCCGTGCGCATGCAGGGCGAACTCAACGACATTTTCAAGATGATCGAACGCATTCAGGCCGTCAACACCGACGGCGTGGAGCCGATGATGCATCCTCATGACGGCGTGCAGCGCCTTCGTGAAGACGCCGTGGTGTTTGGCGACGACCGCGAAGAAAACATGAAGAACGCGCCGGAAGAATACGAAGGGCTCTTCCTGGTGCCCCGCGTGGTGGAATAAGGAGTGCCGCTGTGGAAGATGTGAAATTTGCCTCCGTTACGGAGCTTTCCCGGGCGCTCGCCGCCAAGGAAGTGAGCGCGGTGGAGCTGGCGCAGGCTTACCTTGATCGAATGGAAGCCCACAAGAATCTCAACTGCTTTCTGGATGTTCGTCCGGAAGTGACGCTCGCCGAAGCCCGCGAAGCCGACCAGCGAATCGCTGACGGCACCGCCGGCCGGCTGACTGGCATTCCCATCGCGCACAAGGACATCTTTGTGACGAAGAAGTGGGCCTCCACGGCCGCGAGCAAGATGCTCGAAGGCTACATGAGCCCCTTTGACGCGACGGTGGTGAAGAAGCTGTCGGCGGCCGGCATGGTGACGCTTGGCAAGCTCAACTGCGACGAATTCGCCATGGGCTCCGCCAATGAAAATTCGGCTTACGGCCGGGTGTACAACCCCTGGGATCCGAAGGCGGTTCCGGGCGGCAGCTCCGGCGGCAGCTCGGCGTGCGTGGCGGCCGGTCTGGCGCCCATCGCAACGGCGACCGACACGGGCGGCTCCATTCGCGAGCCAGCCTCCTTCACGGGCGTGACGGGGCTGAAGCCCACGTACGGGCGTCCGAGCCGCCTGGGCATGATTGCATTTGCTTCGAGTCTGGACACGGCGGGCCTCATGGCGCATTCGGCGGAAGACATCGCCTGGGTTCTGGGCGACATGGTGGGCTACGAGCCCTGGGACTCCACGAGCGAAGACCGTCCGGCCGAAGACTTCACGCGAGACCTCGGAAAGGGCGTCAAAGGCATGAAGATCGGCGTGCCGCGCGCGTGGTTCACCGAAGCGCTTGATTCCGAAGTGGGCGCGGCGATTGAAAAGGTCATTGACGAATACAAGCGTCAGGGCGCGGAGATCGTTGACATCGCGCTTCCGACGGCGGAGCTGGGCGTGCCCGTCTACTACGTCGTGGCCTGCGCTGAGGCGAGCTCCAACTTGTCCCGCTTTGACGGCGTTCGCTACGGCCATCGCGCCGCCGAGTACAGCGACATTCAGGACATGATCAAGAAGAGCCGCAACGAAGGGTTCGGCGCCGAACCCAAGCGCCGCATCATGATCGGCACCTACGTGCTCTCCCACGGCTACTACGACGCCTACTACCTCAAGGCGCAGAAGGTTCGCCGCCTCATCACGCAGGAATTCGACAAGGCGTTCCAGAGCGTGGACGCGATTCTGAGTCCGGTGACGACGTCGACGGCTTTTGACTTCGGCGCCAAGAGCGATCCCGTGACGGCCTACCTGGGCGACCTTTACACGGTGCCTGAATCGCTGGCGGGCCTTCCCTGCATGAGCCTTCCCTGCGGCATTCATTCCAACGGCCGCCCCATCGGCGTGCAGCTCACCTGCGCGCGCTTTGAGGAAGCGAAGATGCTGGGCATCGCCCAGGCTTGGCAGAACGCCACCGACTGGCACATGAAGCATCCGGCCGGCTTTTAAGAGAGAGTGAAGAACATGGAATGGGAAGTTGTCATCGGTCTGGAGACGCACGTTCAGCTCTCGACCGACTCCAAGATTTTTTCGGGCGCCTCCACCGGCTTTGGGGCGGAGCCCAATACGCACGCCTGCTACATTGACCTCGCTCTGCCGGGGGCGCTCCCCGTCTTGAATAAGAGCGCCGTTGAGAAGGCGATGCGCTTTGGCTTTGCCATCGGCGCCGAGGTGGCGGACAAGTCGGTCTTTGACCGCAAGAACTACTTCTACCCCGATCTGCCGAAGGGGTATCAGATCAGCCAGTTTGAGCTTCCGATCGTAAAGGGCGGCAAGCTTTCCTTCTTGGTGCAGCCCAAGGAGGGCGAGCCCTACGTGAAGACGATCAATCTCACGCGCGCGCACCTCGAGGAAGATGCCGGCAAGAGCGTGCACGGCATCGTGCCGCACAAGTCGGGCATCGACTTGAATCGTGCCGGGACGCCGCTTCTTGAGATTGTGACCGAACCGGAAATGCGAAGCTCGGCGGAAGCCGTCGGCTACGCCCGCGCGCTGCATGCGCTCGTGGTGTGGCTCGGCATGACGCGCGGCAACATGCAGGAAGGCAACTTCCGCTGTGATGCGAACGTGTCGGTTCGTCCGAAGGGTGAAACGAAGTTCGGCACGCGCTGCGAGATCAAGAACCTCAATTCCTTCAAGTTCCTGCAGGACGCCATCGATTACGAAGTTCGTCGTCAGATCGAGCTCATCGAAGCGGGCGGCCGGGTGGTCCAGGCGACGCGCCTTTATGACCCGGATCAGAACGAAACTCGCCAGATGCGCAGCAAGGAAGATTCGATGGACTATCGCTACTTCCCGGATCCCGATCTGATGCCGCTCGTCATCAGTCCCGAATGGAAGGCGAAGGTGCAGGCGTCGATGCCGGAATTGCCGGAGGCGATGAGAAAGCGTCTGGTGGCGGACTTCGGTCTGACGGAATATGACGCGGGCGTCATCACGTCGTCACGCGACGTGGCGGACTACTTCCTCAAGGCCTCCGAAGGCTTGAAGGACAAGAAGATCGCCGCCAACTGGGTGATGGGCGAAGTGGCGGCGAGCGTGAACGCCGTCGAGGGCATGACCTACGCCGATGCGCCGGTGAAGGGCGAAACGCTGGGCGACATTCTGAAGCGGCTGGCCGACGGCACGGTGAACGCCAAGGGCGCCAAGCGGCTTTTCTCGCTTCTGTGGGAAGGCGCCGAAGGCACGGTGGACGCGCTGATTGAGAAGGAAGGCCTCAAGCAGATTTCGGACGCTTCGGCGATCGAAGGCATCATCGACGACGTGTTGAAGAACAACGCCAAGATGGTGGAGGAATTCCGCGCCGGCAAGGAAAAGGCTTTCAATGCGCTCGTGGGCCAGGCCATGAAGGCCACCCGCGGCAAGGCCAATCCCAAGCAGGTGAATGAAATCCTGCGCGCAAAGCTCGCCGCCTGATTCGAGCTTTGATGCAACCGCTGCGCCTGCTTTTCTTTGTTGGAGAGGCAGGCGCTTTTTTTTCATCATGAAGCGCTTGAGTTGGATTCGCCCGCTGGATCGCGTGAAGTTTGGTCGCGTGAGCCGCGCGGTGTTCTGGGGCACGACAGCGGCTGACGGGCTGCTCTTGGCTGCGGCCTTTTTCGGACCGCTGGAAGTGGCTTACCGGCTGCAGCTGGAGCCGGAGGGCTGGTTCATGCGAGCGTGGGTGCTGGGCTGGGGTGTTCTGGCCGTTACGCTGTTCGTGTGTCTCTTCCGACTGGCGCGTCGTCGTCTGCACGATGCCGGGCGGTCGGGGGCGTTGTTGCTGTGGCTACTCGTTCCGCTTGCGGGGTGGCTGTGGCTTGGCTGGCTTCTGACCCGGCCCTCGGTGTCAGGCAAGACTCGCTACGACGAACTTGCATGAAAAAGCCGCCCGAAGGCGGCTCTCTGATGCAAGCGGGCGATTAGGCGCCGTAGCGCTGGCGGTAGGCGGCGACGGCGTCCTTGTAGGCGGCCGCGGCCTTGGCGGCGTCGCTGGCGCCGTCCATGAAGCTCAGCAGGTCGGCGAGATTGGCAATCGAGATGACGGGGATGCCCAGCGTCTTCTCCACGTCCTGCACGGCGGAAGTTTCTGTCATCACCTCGGCGTTGCCGCCTTTTTCCATGCGGTCCAGCGCAATCAGCACGCCGGAGGGCGTGGCGCCGTTCGCCTTGATGAGCGCCACGGATTCGCGCACGGAGGTGCCGGCGCTGATCACGTCGTCGATGATGATGACGCGGCCCTTCAAGGGCGATCCGATGATGGTGCCGCCTTCGCCGTGATCCTTGGCTTCCTTGCGGTTGAAGGCGTAGGGCACGTCAAGGCCCAGGCGAGAAAGATTGATGGCGACGGCGGCCGCGAGCGGAATGCCCTTGTAGGCCGGACCGTAGATCATGTCGAAATCCACGCGGCCTGCCTTCTTGGCGTTGAGAAGCGCCTGCGCATAGAAGTGGCCGAGGCGGTCGAGCAGCGCGCCGGTGTTGAAGAGCCCGGCATTGAAGAAGTAGGGGCTCAGGCGGCCGGCCTTGGTCTTGAATTCACCGAAGCGAAGGACATTGGCGTTGAGCGCAAACTCGATGAACTGGTGATGATTTTCGGTCATGACGTTGCTGTCGCCGCGGAGGCTTTTGAGGGGCGGCCGAGGCGATGAAAATAGATGAGGAAACATCAATTTTAGCCCGCGCCCTCCCCCGCTAAAATGAGGCGTCGAACTTAGGAGACACGATCAATGCTGCGTCTGGTGACATTCAACGCTAACGGCATCCGCAGTGCGGACAAGAAGGGCTTCTGGCCTTGGTTTGAGGCGCAGAACGCCGACATTCTCTGCGTGCAGGAACTGAAGGCGCAGGAGGCGGATTTGTCGGACGCCATTCGCTGCCGTCCGGGCTATCACGCGTGGTTTCACTGCGCGCAGAAAAAAGGCTACTCGGGCTGCGGCATCTGGTCCAAAGAGGAGCCTGATCAGGTGCAGATCGGCCTGGGCGTGCCGGAGTTTGACGACGAAGGCCGCTATGTGCGGCTCGATTTCAAAAAGACGTCTGTGATCGGCGTTTACTTTCCTTCCGGCACGAGCGGAGATGATCGGCAGGCGGCGAAATACCGTTTTCTGGATGCTTTTGAATCGCATGTCGAGGCGCTTCGAAAGGAAGGACGCGAAATCGTCTTTGCGGGCGACGTGAACATCGCGCACAAGGAAATCGACCTCAAGAACTGGAAGGGCAATCTGGACCATACGGGGTTTCTGCCGGAAGAGCGGGCGTGGATGACGCACCTTTTTGACGACCTCGGCTGGTGCGACGTGTTCCGTCGGATTGATCCGCGGCCGGAGCAGTACACCTGGTGGAGCCAGCGCGGGCAGGCCCGCGCCAAGAACGTCGGCTGGCGCATCGACTATCAGATCGCCACGCCCGCGCTGGCGGCTGCGGCGCGCGCCGCCTCCATTTATGCGGCGGAGAAGTTTTCGGATCATGCGCCGCTCACGATTGACTATGACTGGAGCCTCTGATGCGCTTGGAAGACGTTCTTTTTACGCAGGGGTTCGGCACGCGGCATGAGTGCCGCGGCTTGATTGCCTTGGGGCGCGTGACGTTTGACGGCGCGCCGATGGACGATCCGGACGCGCCGGTCGATCCTGAAGGAAAGAGCTTTACGGTGGACGGCGAAAATTGGCCGTATCGGGAGAAGGCGCTCATCGTGCTCAACAAGCCGGCGGGTTATGAGTGTTCGCAAAAGCCGCTGCATCATCCGTCCGTCATGCAGCTTCTGCCGGCTCCGCTGCGCGTTCGCGGACTGCAGCCGGTGGGGCGGCTCGACGAAGACACGACGGGGCTCCTGCTGCTCACGGACGACGGCGCGCTCATTCATCGTCTGACGCATCCCAAGAAGCATGTGGCGAAGACCTACGAAGTGCTCTGCAAGCACCCGGTGACGGACGCCATGGTGCAGAAGCTTCTTGCGGGCGTGATGATTGAAGGCGAGCGAGAGCCGGTGGCGGCCGTGCGATGCGAGGTCACCGGAGAAAAGACGATGCGGCTTGTGATCACCGCGGGGAAATACCATCAGGTGAAGCGCATGACCGCTGCGGCGGGCAATCGGGTGGAAGGCTTGTCCCGTTCGGGATTCGGCGCTTTTTCGCTGCCGCCCGATCTTCCCGAGCGCGCCTGGCGCTGGCTGACGGCAGAAGAAACGAAGGCCGTGCAGCAGAAGAATTTTTGAGAGGGCGTCATGAATCGGTTGTTGGGCTGGCTGGGCCCCTATCGCAATCCGGCGGCGCTGCGGATGTTCTTTCTGGGGTTCTCCTCGGGGCTGCCGCTGCTGCTGGTGCTGGGGACGCTTTCCTTTCGCCTGCGCGAGTGCGGCGTTGACCTGAAGACCATCGGCTTCATGAGCTGGGTGGGGCTGTGCTGGGGCATGAAATGGCTGTGGGCGCCGCTCGTGGACCGGCTGCCGCTCCCTTTTCTTACGGCGGCGCTTGGACGCCGCCGCTCCTGGCTTCTTCTGTCGCAGGCGGGACTTTTTGTCGGACTGGTGCTGCTGGCGTTTTCCCGGCCGGAAGCGGATCTGGCGCAGACGGCGGCCTGCGCGCTGGTCACCGCCTTTTTTGGCGCTACGCAGGACATTGCGCTCGACGCCTACCGAATTGAGTCGGGCAGCGAGAAGGAGCAGGCGGCGTTTGCGGCGATGTACCAGACGGGCTACCGGCTGGCCATGATCTGGTCGGGAGCCGGCGCTCTGGCGATTGCCGCGGCCTTTGAGACGGGGAGTTCAGGCGGCTGGACGACGGCCTATCTCGTCATGGCGGCGAGTCTTCTGCCCGGGGTTGTCACGGTGCTCAGAAGTCCGGAGCCTGCGGTGACGGCCACCGTCGCTCGGGCGAAGAATCCGGCTGAGTGGTTCTATGAGGCGGCCTGCCTGCCCTTCATCGACTTTTTCAAGCGCTTCGGCGGCTGGGCGGTCGCGGTGCTGCTGCTTATCGCCACCTATCGCATCAGTGATGTGGTGATGGGCATCATGGCGAATCCCTTCTACAGCGACATGGGCTTTACGAAGGAAGAGGTGGCTGCCGTGAGCAAAGTGTTCGGCGTCGTGATGACGCTTGTTGGCGCTTTCGTGGGCGGCGTGGTGGCGATGAAGATCGGCGTCATGAAGACCCTTTTTCTGGGCGGACTTCTGTCGGCGGCGACCAATCTGCTCTTTTCCGTGCTGGCGACGCGCGGCCATGATCTGGTGTTTCTCATCTTCACGGTGAGCGCTGACAATCTCGCGGGGGGGCTAGCGTCGGCGGCTTTCGTTGCGTATCTCTCCGGACTCACCAACTCGGCTTATTCGGCGACGCAGTACGCGCTCTTTAGCTCCATCATGCTGCTGCTGCCGAAGTTTCTGGCGGGCTTTTCCGGCATGGCTGTGGAATCGATGGGCTACGCCGGATTCTTCACGGCGACGGCTTGCCTTGGCATCCCAGTGCTCTTTTTTGTCGTACTGGCCGGCAAGGCAAGGAAAGTGCTGGCAGAGAAAAGCAAAGAGCCGCCCGAAGGCGGCTCCTGAGAGGCAGGAAGATCTGGCTCAGCGGCGCGGACGCGGCTTTTTCGGAGCCGATCGCTGAGCGCGGGCGATGTCAAGCGAGCGAGTCACTTCGGCGATTTCCTGCACGCAGGCCTGCACGTCGGCGAGCGCTTCGTCGAGGTCCGCAAAGGCGACTTCGGTCTCAATGTCGTTTTCGATGGCCGCTTCGTCGCTGTCCGGGACTTCGTTTGCTTCGTCAGGCGTCTCGGTCTTCGCCGCCCAGCGCAGAATGCCCACCATGCCGGCTTGAACGGCCTTGGTGTTGTTCTTCACCAGTTCCGGCCACAGCGCGCACGCGGCGGCAAAGCCGTCGGCAAAGGGCGTGAGCGCGGCAAGCGACGCTTCGCCAGAAAGCTCTTCGCCCGTCTCTTCGTCAAAATCAAAGAGGATCGGATCGATCGGCTTTTCAGCGAGCACGGCGGCTTCGATTTCGGCGCCGCGCCGCAAAATGAGTTTTTTCAGGCGGCTTTGATCAGGCTCGGGCAGCTTCGCTCGGGGATTGGCGCCTTCGTCAAAGACGTAGGGAAGCCAGTCCGCCTGCGGCGGCGGGTTCTTCATCAAGGTGAGCGCCGTGAGAAAGCCGTCCAGCATGTCGGGCTCCATCGCGGAAAATTCATCCGGAACGCGGGCGAGAAGCTCGCCCAGCAGTTCAATTTCATCAAGCGAGAGCGGTGTCGCCATCTTCTTCTTTTCCTTTCGTTTCTTTCGGGGGCGTGGGGTAGGCGGCCTTGAGCGAGGCGTAGCTCGTCATGGCGTCCTTCCCGGTGACCAGCCGGCGGATGTTGCCGAAGTTGCGCATGCGGCTGATGCGTGAGATGAGATTCTCCGAATCCGAGCAGCGCATGCAGAGAATCATTTCCTTCAAGGGAAGGATGCGGGCGCTTTCCATGGAGAGGTGCCGCGCCCCCATGCCGATGAGCAGGCGGGCCATCATGGGATCGCCGGCGATTTCGCCGCAGATGCTGACCGGTTTTTCGGCGCGGTTGGCGGTGCGGATCACTTGACTGAGCAGCGAGAGCACGGCCGGATGCAGCGGGTCGTAAAGATCGCTCACGCCGGGATCGTGACGATCGACGGCCAGCGTGTACTGAATCAAGTCGTTCGTGCCGAGGCTGATGAAGTCAAGATCCTGCAGGAAGGCGGGCAGCGCGATGGCGGCGGCGGGCACTTCGATCATGCCGCCCAGCGCGATTTGCTCGGCGTACGGAACGTTGCGGTCGCGCAGCTCCTCCTGCGCTCGAAGAATGAGCCCGCGGGTGATTTCAATTTCCGAAGGCCGTGTGAGCAGCGGCAGCATCATTCGGACGTTGTTGCCTCGGGCCGCGCGCAGGATGGCCTTGATCTGTGTGAGGAAGAATCCCGGATGATTGAGGCTGAAGCGAATGGCACGGCGTCCGAGCGCCGGATTGGGAAGCACTTCTTCTTCCGCAAAATTGAGGGACTCCATCGCCTCGTGCGACAGCATTTTGTCGCCGCCCAGGTCCATGGTTCGGATGGTGACGGTCTTGCCCTTCATGGAGCGAATGACGCGCAGATAGGTTTCGTACTGCTCATCTTCGCTCGGCGCCGTGGGGCGGTTCATGAAGAGAAATTCCGAACGGAAGAGCCCAATGCCGTCAGCGCCGACGCGCTGGGCGTCGCGGACGTCTTCGGGAAGGGCGATGTTGGCTTGCAGCGAGACGCCGACGTTGTCAAGCGTGACGCAGGGGCAGGAGACGAGCTTCTTCAAACGCGAACGAACGGCGCTCAATTCGCGGATGCGCTGAGAAACTTCCGGCATCAGGGCCGGATCGGGATGGATGGTGAGCGTTCCCTTGTCGGCGTCCAGAAGCACCACGTCGTCCGAGGTGATGCGGCTGGCGGCGCCGTCCACGCTCACCAGCGTCGGAATTTCCAGCGACCGGGCCAGAATCGCCGAGTGTGACGTGGGCGAGCCGGAGCTTGTCACGAGGCCCGCAAGCGACAGATCCCGGCGGCGCTTCAGAATGAGAATGTCGGCGGGGTTGAGGTCTTCCGCGATGAGAATGACCCTGTCTTCGTTCATCGGCAGCTTCACGCTGTCAGCCGGGCGCCGGCGGCCGCTCAAGACGCGCTGGACGCGCTCCACGACCTGCGAAATGTCCTCAATGCGTTCAGCGAGGTAGTCGTTGTCGATGGCTTCAAAGGTGCGGCGCAGCTCTTCCATGCGCAGCGACAGTGCCCATTCCGCATTGATGAGCTTTTCCTTCATCAAAGAGAGCGTGTCGGTGATGAGGCTTTCGTCGGCGAGGATCTGTCGGTGCAGATTGATGAAGGAGAGCGCTTCGGAGGGCGCGTCCATGTTCTGCGACAGGCTTTCAGCGACTTCGGCGAGCTCCTTGTCCACCGAATTGATGGCGGCGCGAAGCCGCATGGCTTCCGACCGAGTTTGCGACTTGTCGATCGAAAAGTGCGGGATCTCCAGGTCGCCTTCGGAAAGAATCTGCGCTTGTCCCAAGGCGACGCCGGGGAAGACGGCGATGCCGGAGAGCGTGATGGGCTGTTCGTCCTCACCGTCATCCGAGGCTTCCGCTGCGGCGGGAGCTTCCTCTTCGGAGGGAGGGACAGGTTTTTCTGTGTCGATTGGCTCGGCGCCGGGGACAGGCGCTTCACCGTCTTTGATCTTGTCGGTTTCGTCCATGGCTTATTCCTCTTCGCCGAATCGGGAGGTGACGAGCGAGACGAGACTGTCGAGGGCGACGGCTTCGCCGGCGCCGTCAGCGGCAATGGTGATTTCTTCTCCGCATTTGGCGGCGAGCGCCATTACGGCCAGGATGGATTTGGCGTCGATTGTTTTGCCGCCTTTGGTGATGGTGATCTTGCAGCCGAAGAGATTGGCTGTTTTGGTAAGCAGGGCGGCCGGACGGGCGTGCATGCCCAGCTTGTTGATGATCTTGACGTTACGGGACAGCATGGTCTCTTTTCCTGACTTGGGTCAGAAAGGGCGTCCCGCAAAGGTTCGCAAAGGGGCGGGACGCCTTAGTGTTCTAAGGTTCCCTCAATGATACTCACCATTCCCGCCTCTTTGACGAGACGGGTGATCTCCTCGAGATTCTCATCTCGGTGGCAGAGCGCGGTGAGCACCATCGGAAGATTGGTGCCGGCAAGAACGGCGGTCTTGTCATACTTCAACATGCGGTGCGCAATGTTGGACGGGGTGGCGCCGACAACGTCAGTGAGAATGAGGACGCCGTCTCGGTTTTTCTCCGTTTCGAGCGCAGAGGCCACGATGCTGGCCACCGCATCGGTGTCAGCGTCGGGCATCACGTCGAACGCGTGGATGCGATCGGCGGTGCGCTTGTCACAGCTGTACACGTGCACTGCACAGTCTTTGAGTGCAGTCGCTAGCGGCATGTGAGCGATGATGAAGATGGAAACGGACACAATACTTTTGGAGCGTATTTTTCGGGCGATTGGCACGCCTCGATTTTTTTGGCGCCAGAAAAAATGACGGGGTGCAGTCTACCTGAGTGGGACGGAGCGTGTGAAATGTGCTAACGGAATTGAAAATTATCGAAAGATGACATCAGAAGGATGCAATTTGTCGTAAATTATTGCAAATGTTGCCTAAAATACGCGGTCGAGCGGCGATTCTGCTCTATCTTTTGAGACAAAAAGCGAACACACTAAAGGTGAAAGGTGACTTGAGCTTGCTCAAACACCTAAGACAAGCCGCTGTCCTATAACGAAATTAAGGAAATACACCTATGTCACTTCTGGAGTTCCGCAGCAAAGCAGCGGCTGGTTTCTACATGATGCCTGACACTTTCCGCTCGGCCTGCCGCGTGATGGGGCGGGAGTATGCCGAGCAAGGATGTCTCCTGCCGGAGGACCTGCCGGCGCTCATTGAGAAACTCACGGAGGAGATGGCTCGCGAGAAGGCGTTGCTTGCTGAGCAGCAGGCGAAAAAAGCGCAGCGGGAGCGTGAGAAGCGAGGCTTTCTCAGCTACGAGGAGGAGGACGCACAGGCTGAGGAAGAGAAAAAGGCGCTGGAGCGCGTGCCGATGAGCGTGCGCTTCTTCCCGCTTTTGGAGATGATGCAGAAGGCGCAGAAGAAGCATCAGAACGTGATGTGGGGCGTGCCCTGAGTGGCTCTGCCAAAGAGAGAGGCCCGGAAGTTCCGGGCCTCGCGGCGATTGGCGGCCGATCTTATTCGGCGGCGTCTGTCTCGGCTTCCGCTTCCGCCGCTTTTTCAGCGGCGTGTCGCGGGATTGGTATGTCGAGCGCCTTGAGCTTTCGGTAAAGGTGAGTTCGCTCAAGCCCCGCCCGTCGGGCGACGCGCGTCATCTGGTTGTTCTCGTAGTTCATGAGCGCCTTGAGGTAGGCGCGCTCCGTGGTTTCGCGCACTTCCTTCAGCGTCGAGGTGAAGTCAATGGTGATGCCGGTGCCGTGAACTTCAAAGACGGGGAGTTCTTCCTTGGCGGGTTCCGGCGCGTCTTCGGCGGCAGGCGCCGCGGCGGCCTTCTCCTCCGGCTGATCTGGCCGGTACTTGGCCATGTTGCGGATGCGCTCTCCCACCTGCAGGCCGTGCTGCACGCTTTCCAGGAGCTTTTGCATGGAAATGGGCTTTTCCAAACAGGCGAGCGCGCCGAACTTGGTGGCTTCCACAGCCGTTTCGATGGTGGCGTGGCCGCTCATCATGAGCACCGGGCAGTGCAGCAGATGCCGGACGTTGAGCTCCTTCAAAAGCGAGACGCCGTCGGTGTCAGGCATCCAGATGTCCAGGAGAATCAGGTCAAAGGACTCCGCACTGATCCGGCGCCGGGCGGCTTCGGCGTTTTCGGCGGTGTCAACGGAGTACCCCTCGTCCGTCAGAATGTCGGACAAGAGCTCGCGAATGCCGATTTCGTCGTCGACGACGAGGATTTTTGCCATTGTGCTCGGTGCTCCCAAAGTCTCAGGCGAGTGAAAATGACGCCGTCTTCTGATTTTATCGCCGAAGTACGGCTGATCGGTTTCTTTCGAAGTCAAGATACCACAGGCCGGCCCGCCCTTCAACTTTGTATCACGTGCGGCGTGATCTGAAGCAAAGAAAATCAAGCTATTGCAGGAAAGATCATGGTGATGAGCGCTCCCAGCACTTCACCGTCCTCCGTCGTGCGGTTGCTCAGCACGATTTTCGCGTGGTGCTCCTCAATGATTTTTTTCACCATCGGCAGTCCCAGGCCTGTGCCGGTGGGCTTGGTGGTGATGTAGGGTTCGAAAGCCTTTTTGAGAATGTCGGCGCCGAAGCCCGGACCGTTGTCTTCCAATGTGATGCGAACGGCCTGAGTGCCCTGAGCGTCGTTTTTCACCGGCGCCGCCGAGAGGCGGATGACAGACTGGGGGAGCCCCGCCGTGGCGTCGATGGCATTGCCGACGAGGTTGTGGACGATCTGTCTCAGCTGAGCCTCGTCGCCGTTGATGAGAGGAAGATCGGGGCAGGGTGTGAACTGCACGAGGGTGCCCGCCGTGCGATAGAAATCCGTGAGTTCGGTGAAGAGCGCGTTGATGTCAACGGGCTTCAAGACGGCGGAGGGCAGCTTGGCGTAGTCGCGGAAGTCGTTCACCATCTGCTTCATGGCGTCCACCTGGTTGACGATGGTGCCGCAGGCTTTTTTGAGCAGCTGGTCGTCCTTGCCCTCGAGCTTGCCGTCAAGCTTCATCGCCAGACGTTCGGCCGCGAGGCGGATCGGGGTGAGAGGATTCTTGATTTCATGAGCCAGGCGGCGGGCTACTTCGCCCCAGGCGACGGCGCGCTGAGCGTCCAGAACGCTGGACATGTCGTCAAAAACGATCACCCAGCCTCGGCCGGTTTCGAGCTTGATGCGGGAGCCGCGCACAAAGAGCGCGAGCGTTGCGTCGCTCGCCTTTCGCTGCAGCGTGAGTTCAGTGTGAAAGCTGTCGCCTTCGGTGAGCTGGATTTGCTCGGTGAGCACGGCGGCGAACTCCGGTTCGGCCGCCGAGAGTTGCGTGCCGACGCAGACGTCAGCGTTTTTCAAGACGACGGCGGCGGCATTGTTGACGGAGTAAAGGTAAAGCTTGTCATCGGCGACGAGGACGCCGGAAGAAATGGTGGCCAGAATTCGCTCAAGCCAGGCGCGGGCGCGCTCCGCCTGCGCGCGCTGGTTTTCCACGATCGTGCGCGATTCCGCCAGCTCCGCCACCATGGTGTTGAAGGACTGGGTGAGCGTGTTGATTTCGTCATTGCCCTGATATTCGCGAATGGGGCGAAGGTCGCCTTCGGCAACCTTTCGAGTGCCCATGGCAAGCTGCAGCACGGGAGCGGTCATGGCGCCGGCAAAGCGCAGGGCGGCGGCGATGGCGGCGAGCACCACCAGAAGCAGCGTGAGCGTGAGCGTGATGCCGTAGATGTTCCGGAGCGCGCTGCGCGTGAGAACGAGCTCCTGATAGTCGCGATAGCCGGCGAGAAGATCCGCGATGTTGGAAGCGAGCGTAGCGGGCGCCGCCTGCGTGAGCTGCAGAAAAACGTGCAGCGAGCCGCTTTCGGCGGCAAAGTTGCCGATGGGCACGAGGGCGCGGATTTGCAGCGGTTCGCCGCGCTCGCTTTCGTCTTCCAGGAGCGTGAGCGACTCTTCTTTGAGCGCGGTGGCCAGTTGCTCCGCCGTGGGCTTCATCAAGGGAAGCTCTCCCGGGTTTTCCTCCGACTGGGCGAGCACGGCGCCGGTTTCATCAAACAAGTCGGCGCGGCTGTAATCAGCGGCATCTCGAAGCTTTTCGGTTTGAGCGGGAAGATCCTTCCAGCGGCTTGCCGACAGCGTTTTTGCCATGCGCAAGGCGGCTGACTGAAGTCGAGCCTGCTCTCTGCTGAGGATGTCGCCCGAGAGGGCGACGCCGGAGTCAAGCGCGTGCTCCACGCGCACGTCGAACCAGGAGTCGATGCTGCGGCCGATGAACTGGCTTGAGATGAGGTAGATCAGGAGGCAGGGCAGGAGCGCAATGAGCGAAATCGCCAGCACCAGCTTCCCGGTCATTCTTGAGCCGAAGGCGCGCTCCTTCCATCGCTTCACCAGTCGGAAGACGACGGCGGAAATGAAGAAGAAGAGCGTGATGACGGCAAAAAGATTGCAGACAAGAAGGATGGGGAACCAGCGGTCAAACAGTTCCGAGCTCGCGCCGCCCGCCGCTACGAAAAAGAGCAGGACGACGGCAAGCGAGAGCAGTGAGGCGAAGGTGATGCGCAACCAGCGGGGCATTTAGCGCAGCGCGAGGTCTTTGGTGAGCCTCACGTCCTCCCAGCTGCTTTCAAGCGCCCAGTCAGAATTGCCGCCGACGCTCACTTGCAGCGGCTTGGGCAGCTTCGTGAGGTCGAGATGCATTCGGGTTTCCGCCGTGAAGGCATCGACATCGTCCACGGCGTCAACATCCGCCACGCGCCAGTCGCCCACGTGCTTTAAGAGCGGCAGCACTTCTTCTACGGAGTGAAAGGATTGAATGAGACCGCCGCGGGAAAATCGCCAGCGGCGAGAAAGCGGGCTGTAGCCTACGCGCTGCACGAGGCGGGAGGTGGCGACGACCTTGTTCGTCCAGTACCAGCGAGGGCGCTCCAGACGAAATTCGTACTCAAAATAAAGCGCGATGCCGCGCTTCATGCTGTCAATGAGCAGCTCCGGAAGATCAAACTCCCAGTCTGCCGTCAGGTAGAGACCGGGAGCGATGTCTTGCGTGACGCGGGAGAGCTGCGCCTGCATGAGCTGCGCGTCGCTGCCTGCGGCGCGCGCTGTCAGGCTCGTCGACAGCAGAATCGGCGAGGCAAGGGCGCAGGCACACAGTTGACGGCGCGTGAGCATGAGGATCAGGCGGCAGTTTTCGTTAAAAGGGCGTAGAAGAAGCCGTCGTGGGGACCAGCCAGCCCGAATTCATCGGTGCCGCCTTCCGTCGGAAGCAGTCTCAGCTCACTTGCCGCAAGCCCCGGCAGCGGCGAGGCAGCGGCGTCGGCATGGCGCTTCAGGAAGCCTTGGATCTGGTTCTGACCTTCTTCATCAAAAATCGAGCATACGACATAGAGAAGTCTTCCGCCAATTTTGAGGCAGGGCCAGAGCGCCTCCAGAAGTTTTTGTTGTTGTTTTGCCAGTTCCGTAATGTCTCGCGGCTCGCGGAAGAAGACGATGTCGGGATGCCGGCGCACGATGCCGCTCGCGGTGCAGGGAGCGTCAAGCAAAATGGCGTCAAAGAGCTGTCCGTCCCACCAGGCGCCGGTTTCGGCTGCATCGGCTCGGGCGACATGAGCGGAAAGCTGAAGACGGTTGAGGTTTTCCTGAATGCGAGCAGCTCGAACGGGATCGATTTCGAGCGCCGTGACGTCGCAGTCTTCGGTTTCCAAAAGATGCGCCGTCTTGCCGCCGGGGGCGGCGCAGGCGTCCAGCAGTCGCTCGCCCTTTTTCGGCGCCAGAAAATGCGCGGCAAGCTGCGCGCCGGCGTCCTGAACGCTGACAAGACCGTCGGAGAAGCCGTAAAGCGATTCGACCGGCACGGGATCCGCAACCAGAACGGCTTCGCCGCTGATGAGCGAAACTTTCTGACCCGCGGCCTGCGCCGCACGGCACCAGTCTTCGGGCGTTGTCTTGCGGCGATTGACTCGCACGGTGAAAGGCGGCTTGGAGAGATTGACGGCAAGCACGCGGTCGGCTGCTTCACGTCCGAGCGTTTGGTCGAGTCGTTCGATCCACCAGCGCGGTGCGTTGAATTTTAGGCAAGGGTCGCGCATCAGCGCTTCAAGGATCGCCTCCTTGTCGCGCGTGAAGCGGCGCAGACAGGCGTTGAGAAAGCCGGCGGCGAATTCGGTTGCTGGATCGTCTTTGGCGGCGGAGATGGTTTCGTTCACGATGGCGTAGGCCTTCTCCGGGCGATCCATGAGTTCGGAGAGCGCGCAGGCGAGAAGATGACGAACGGCCGGCGCCGGCGGGCGGTTGGCGAGCTTTTTGATGATGCCTTCGGTGAGCAGGGCGCGGCGCATGGCGCTGTAGACGAGGGACTGCATGGCGGCCCGTTCGTTCTGGGAGGCGCCGGCGCCCGCCAGTGCGAGCGCTTTTTCCAGGGTGGCGCCTTCTTCAATGAATCCGCGCGCCTTGGCGGCGAGCTTTAAGGACTGGCGCAGCTTGACTCCGTTCATTTGAAGACCTCCCCCGCTTTGAGCTGCAGGCTTTGCGAGAAGGCCTGCGCTGCCATCGCCGGCTTGCCGGCGCGCTGCAGCTTGGTGCAGGCGACGGCGCCGCGGCCGCAGGCGACCACCACCGAGTCGCCGACGGCCAGAATTTCACCCGGTGCGCCGGCGCCTTCCGTGGCGCGGGCAAACCAGATCTTGACGGTTTCTCCGCTGCGAGTTGTGGTTGAGCCGGGGAAGGGAGAGAACGCACGAATTCTCGCCGCCACTTCGCGGGCGTCGCGCGTCCAGTCAATCGGACTTTCGCTTTTGAGGAGCTTTTTGGCGTAAGTGACGCCGTCGGCAGGCTGCGGACGGTGCGTGAGTTCGTCGGGCGTCTCGAGCGCCTTGACGATGAGTCGGGCGCCGACCGCCGTCAGCTCTTCCGTGAGAGCGCCGGCATCGTGGTCTTCCGTGATGGCGACGGGGTCGGACAGGATGATGTCGCCGGTGTCTAGGCCGATGTCCATCTTCATGAGATCGACGCCCGTGGCAGGGTCCTGCGATTCGATGGCGCGATTGATGGGAGCGGCGCCGCGCCAGCGCGGCAGCAGCGAAGCGTGAATGTTGATGCTTTTGATCGTGCCGTCTCGGCCGATGCCGCGAGCGGCGTTGAGCGCCCGTTCCGGAAGAATCAGGCCGTAGGCGGCGACGACGAAGACGTCGCTTTCGGAATTTTCAAGCGCTTTCAGAGCGGCTTCGCTTTCTTCCCCACCTTTTTCCGTGCGAAGCGTGAGGGGCGTGAGGACGGGGAGTCCGTTTTCAAGCGCGACGGCCTTGACGGCGGAAGGCTTGAGCTTCATGCCTCGGCCGCTCGGCCGGTCCGGCTGCGTCAATACAAGGGTGATGGTGTGGCCGGCCGCTATGAGTGCCTTGAGAGCGGCGGCGGCAAAATCCGGCGTTCCGGCAAATGCAATGCGCATGAATGGGGTTCTCCGCGTCGGGAAGTGAGGGCCGGGCGAAAGACGGTCCGGCAAGGTTTGGAGGGGAAATTGTACCCGCAGGCGATCGGCGCTCTTCGGGCCTTATCATGCGGTTGTTTGTGATTTTCGGGTGAGTGAAATGAGTTCTTCCAGCGCGATGGATCTGGCCTGTCGAACGTACGGCGATTCCCACATGCCGCCTCTGGTGCTGCTGATGGGACTCGGGACGCCGGCGGCGGCGTGGCCCGAGCCCTTCATCGCTTCTCTGGTGCAAAAGGGGCTTTATGTGGTGACGCCCGACAATCGCGACTGCGGCACAAGTCCGGCGGCGCAGGGCGACGTAACGCCCCGCGAGCTGATTTTCTCCATCGCGCGCTATGTGCTGGGAGGCTGCGTGAAGGCGCCCTATACGCTGACGGACATGGCCGACGACACCCTCCGTCTCATGGACCGGCTGGGGCTGGCGAAGGCGCATGTGGCCGGCGTTTCTCTGGGGGGCATGATCGCCCAGTGCGTGGCGTTGAAGGCGCAGCACCGCACGATGTCGCTCACCTGTCTCTCCACGGCGTCCGGAAACCCTCGCACGGGACTCGGAAAATTCCGGGCGCTCAAAGCGATTCTCGCGTCGCCTGACGGACGCACGGATCCGAAGGAGCATCTTCGGCGGGTGATGGAGGCGATCGGCACGCCGGGCGAATCGTATGACGACGCTTTTGTTGAACAAGTGCTTCGGGCGGCTTCGGTGCAGAAGGACGCTGTGGTCGGGGGGCGCCGCCAGGTGATGGCGCTTCTCGCGGAAGGCAATCGCAATGCGCGTCTGCGTCAGCTTTTTGTGCCGACGCTCGTCATTCACGGACTGGCGGATCCGCTGCTGCCGCCCGCGGCCGGCAAGGAGCTGGCCGCGGTGATTCGGGGCGCCGAGTTTCTAGGGATTCCCGGCATGGGGCACGACCTTCCAAAGCGTCACTGGGAGACGATAGCGGGGGCGATGGCGCGCCATTGCTACGATGCGGCGCGCAAGACCCGCGCCTGAAAACGACGATGCCCGCCAAAGCCGCGGGCATCAAGACATTGGACGGTAAGAAAGGAAATCAGGCCTTTTCCTTGGCTTCCCGAGCCTTTTCCTTTCGCAGCTTGGCAAGCTTCGTGACGGCGCGGCCTTTCTTGAGGCGGCTCAGGTGATCGACGAAGACGATGCCGTTCAAGTGATCCGTCTCGTGCTGAACGCAGACGCTCAGCAGTTCGTTGCAGTCGATGGTGAGGGGCTTGCCGTCCAGATCCTGCGCGGTGACGCGGACGCGGGCGGGGCGGGAGACCTTTTCATAGACGCCCGGCAGCGAAAGGCAGCCTTCCTCGCATTCAACTTCCTCGGGCGAGATCGGCTCCACCACCGGGTTGACGAGCGTCATGAGCTGATTCTTTTCTTCGCTGACGTCGATCACCACCATGCGGATGAGCTTGCCGACCTGCGGCGCCGCCAGGCCGACGCCCGGCGCCTTGTACATGGTTTCCGCCATGTCGGCCGCCAGCTTTTTAAGGTCGTCGTTGAATTCGGTGACAGGCTCGGCCACGGCGGCAAGCCGCGGGTCGGGATACTGAACGATGCTCAGAAGGGCCACGGAAAAAATCTCCAGAGGATGAAACGGTGCTGTCCGTCAAAGAGCTGATAGGATACAGCAGAGAATGTGCGGAACGCCTCTTATGTGCGCAGATCCAACCTTTAATGATAACGCCCGCGGCATTGACCGATTGAGCGACGAGGAGCTCCTCGCCTGGCTCAGGATCGCCCGCGTCTATCGGGGGAGGGTTCGGGAGGCGCTGCAGCTAGTGACGGCTTTTGAACTGCCGGAGGCGATTTTTGAGACGCCGCGGTCTTGGGTGAAGGAAAAAATCGGCCGCGAAGCGGCCATGGCGCTTTTTGACGTCGAAGCCGAGGAGGCCGCGCAGCGGGCGCTTTGCTGGCTGCGCCGCACGGCGACGGCGGATGCGGTGCTGCTCACGGACGATGACTACCCTCGCGAGCTCATAGAGTCTGGCACGGGCGATGTGCTTTATTTCATCCGCGGGCGGCGCCTGACGCTGAAGCGTCCCCGGGTGACGCTGCTCATCACGTCAAAGGCGGACGCCGAAGGCCGCCGCAATCTCGAGGAATTCAGTGCGGCGCTGGCGCGCCGCGGCGTGGCGTGCGTCCTTTCCATGGAAAATGAAGCGGAGAAAGCGGGGGCGGCGGCGCTGGAGACGGCGGGCGGCGCTTTCATCGTGTCGGCGTCTGGGCCTGACCGAGTGCCGGCGGCGTGTCTTGACGTCTGGCGGCGGGCGGAGAAGTTGGGGCTCATTTTCACCGGCGAGTTTCCGGGAACGTCGGCTGCGGAGGCGGGGCGCGAACCGCGCAACCATCTGCTCGCGGCCTTGAGCCGAGGGATTCTCGTCATTGAGAGCGAACGGCGCGATCCGGTGCTGGAAGTCACTCGGCTGGCAGCGGAGCTGGGGCGTGATGTGGCGGCTGTTCCGGGATCCATTCATTCACGAACCTACAAGGGCAACCACCTTCTCATTCGGCAGGGCGCGAAGCTCACGGAGTGCCTTGGAGACATCGTGAAGGACTTCCGTCTTGAGGACGACTGAGCGAAAAAAAGCGGCGCTTCGCTACTCAGGCGTCATGAAAAGACAGTATGCTAAAAAAAGACACCGCCGTTCGGGACAGAGCCGAACGGTGAATTTTTAGCGGCAGCGCTTCGAGCGCTGTTAGGTATGAAGACACTCATCATTGCAGAAAAACCGTCGGTGGCGACGGACATCGCCCGCGTCATCGGCGGCCTCAAGAAGAACGGCGACTACTACGAGGGCGACCATTACATTGTCGGCAATGCGCTCGGCCACCTGCTGGAGCTCGCCTGTCCCGAACAGTATGAAGTGAAGCGCGGCAAGTGGACGTTTGCGCACCTGCCGGTGCTGCCGCCTACGTTTGACTTGAAGCCCATTTCGCGCACCGCGGACAAGCTGAAGAGCCTCTCAAAGCTCATCAAGCGCGACGACGTTGGCGAAATCATCAACGCATGCGATGCGGGACGAGAAGGTGAATTGATCTTCCGCTACATCATGCAGGCGACGAAGGCGAAAAAGCCCATCAAGCGCCTGTGGCTGCAGTCGATGACGGCCTCTTCCATCCGCGAGGCGCTGGAGCATTTGCGCACCGACGAGGAGATGCAGTCGCTGGCGGCGGCGGCGAAGTCCCGCTCCGAAGCCGACTGGCTCGTCGGCATCAACGGCACTCGCGCCATGACGGCCTTCAACAGTTTGGGCGGCGGCTTCTTCCTCACGACCGTCGGACGCGTGCAGACGCCGACGCTGGCGATCGTCGTGAAGCGCGAGAACGAAATTCGCGCCTTCCGTCCCAAGGACTACTGGGAAGTGAACGCGACGTTTTCGATTCCCGGCGCCGAGTACGCCGGCCGCTGGTTTGATCCCGACTTCAAGAAGGACGCGAGCCGTCCGGAGCTTCGCGCCGAGCGTCTTTTTGACGAAAAGGCGGCGCAGGCCGTGGCGGACCGCTGCTGCGGCAAGACGGGAACGGTGGAGGAGACGAGCAAGCGCTCGACGCAGCTCTCTCCGCAGCTTTTTGACCTCACGAGCCTGCAGCGCGAGGCGAACAACAAGTTCGGCTTCTCCGCGAAGACCACGCTTTCCATCGCGCAGAGTCTCTACGAAAAGCACAAGGTGCTCACCTACCCGAGAACGGACTCCCGCGCGCTGCCCGAGGACTATCCCGCCACCGTGCGCGAGACGCTGCAGCACGTGGCGCAGATGGCGTCCTTCAAGGCGCCGGCCGAGAAGATTCTGGCGAACAATTGGGTGAAGCCCAGCAAGCGCATCTTCAACAACGCGGGCATCAGCGATCACTTCGCCATCATCCCGACGCTCACGATGCCGGCGGGCACCATGACGGAGGCTGAGCGCAAGGTCTACGACCTCGTTGTTCGCCGCTTCATGGCAGTGTTCTATCCGGCGGCGGAATACGACGTGACGACGCGCATCACGACCGTGGGCGAGGATCACTTCAAAACGGAAGGCAAGGTGCTCGTCAATCCGGGCTGGCTCGAGATCTACGGCAAGACCGGCACGGGCGAAGGGACGCTCGCGGCGTTGAACGGCGCCAAGACGGCGGCGGTTGAAGCCGTGGATGTGGCGAAGGACGAAACGCGTCCGCCCGCCCGCTACACGGAAGCCACGCTGCTTTCAGCCATGGAAGGCGCGGGCAAGCTGGTCGAAGACGGCGAGCTTCGCGACGCCATGGCGGAAAAGGGCCTCGGCACGCCGGCGACGCGCGCCGCCATCATCGAAAACCTCATCGATCAGGCCTACATGGTGCGAGACGGCCGCGATCTGCGGCCGACCGCGAAGGCGCAGCAGCTCTTTTCGCTGCTGAAGGGGCTGGGCATTTCCGCGCTGTCGGATCCGAAGCTCACGGGCGAGTGGGAGTACAAGCTCTCGCAGATTGAAAAGGGGCGCCTCTCCCGCGACGACTTCATGAAGGAAATTCGCGGCATGACGACGGACATCGTCGAGGCCGCGAAGCGCTACGAGGGCGACACGGTGCCCGTGGAGCATCCGGCGCACCTTACGCATCGATGCCCCAAGTGCGGCGGCGAGATCGTGGAAAACTACCGCGGCTTTGCCTGCACGACGAAGGGCTGCGACTTCCGTCTGCCCAAGCATCCGGCGGGCCGCACCTTTGAAGTGGCTGAGGTCGAGGAGCTTCTTGCCAAGGGAACGATCGGCCCCTTGACGGGCTTTACGAGCAAGCTGGGGCGGCCTTTTGCGGCGGCGCTGCGGCTCAACGCCGACTGGCAGCTGGAGTTTGACTTCGGTGACGGCGCCAAGGAGGACGAGGCGGAAGACACGTCGTCCTACCCGGTGATCGGCGTTTGCCCGAAGTGCTCCGGCCGGGTTCTTCAAGGGCCGGCCGCCTACTTCTGCGAACATTCCCGCGGCAGCGCCAAGACCTGCGACTTCCGCATTGGACGCGTCATCCTGCAGCAGGAGGTGGAGCCCGAGGAGGCGAAGAAGATCCTGACGACAGGCAAGTCGGATCTGCTGCCCAACTTTATTTCCAACCGCAGTCACCGAAAGTTCAAGGCGTATCTGGTCCTGGACAAGAAGACCGGCAAGGTGGGGTTTGAATTCGAGGCTCGCGAGCCTCGGGCGGGCGCCAAGACCGCGGCCAAGACGACGACCAAGAAGACAACGGCTAAGAAAAAGGCCTGACTTTTCCCCTTTTGATGGTGGGCAAAGTGCTCAGACGGGTTGACGGAGACTAACAAATCAACGCTTTGTCGACCCGGCGGAGACAGAGAGGCTCAGGCCGCTCGTTAAACTCTTGACGAAACCCCGCGCACTCCCTCTAGCGAGCGGAGTGCGCTTTTTTCTTGCTGCCGGGTTCACTCGCCGGCAGCTTCTAGCGGAGAATTTCATGCAGATGAAGTCAGTTTGTCTGGCCGTCGCCTTGGCGAGCGCAGCGCTCAGCGTGCAGGCCGGCCCTGTGTTGGATGCGGTTCGCGCCCGCGGTCAGGTGATCTGCGGTGTGAACACCGCCGCCCCCGGCTTTGCCGGCGCCGACAGCCGCGGCAATTGGAATGGGCTTGATGTGGATACGTGCCGCGCGGTGGCGGCGGCGGTCCTGGGCGACGCCAAGAAGGTGAAGTTCGTTCCGCTGTCTTCGCCCCAGCGTTTCACGGCGCTGCAGTCCGGCGAAATTGACGTTCTCTCCCGCAACACGACGTGGACGCTGACGCGCGACGCGAGCATGGGCGCCGTCTTCGCCGCCATCAACTACTACGACGGCCAGGGCTTCATGGTGCCGAAGAAGCTGGGTGTGAAGACCGCAAAGAAGCTGAACGGCGCCACCGTCTGCCTGCAGTCCGGCACGAGCTCCGTGCAGGCGCTCGCCGACTACTTCAAGGCGAACAACATGAAGTTCAAGCCCGTGATGTTCGACACTACGGAAGCCACGCAGAGCGCCTTCCTCTCCGGTCGCTGCCAGGTCTACACGACCGACATGAGCGACCTGGCCGGCGCCCGCACCCGCGCTCGCAATCCGCAGGACTTCGACATCCTCCCGGAAACGATTTCCAAGGAGCCGCTGGGCCCCTCCGTGCGCCGCGGCGACGATGAATGGTTCCAGATCGTCCGCTGGTCCTTCTACGCGATGGTGGAGGCTGAAGAGAACGGCCTGACGTCCAAGAACGTGGATGAAGCCCGTGCGACGAGCAAGGTGCCTCAGGTGATGCGCCTCGTGGGCACCGGCGACGATGCCGGCAAGCTGCTGGGCCTTGACAAGGACTGGTCGTATCGCATCATCAAGCAGGTCGGCAACTACGGCGAAAGCTGGACGAAGAACTTCGGGCCGACGACGCCGCTCAATCTGCCCCGCGGTCTGAACAATCTCTGGACGCAGGGCGGCATCCTGTATGCGCCCCCGATCCGTTGATCGCTTGACGCGCGCATGAAGTAAAGGAAGGCCTGACGGACGATGACTCCGGACAGGCCTTTCGACGTTTTGGGCCGAAAAAGAAGAACTTATAATCCGGCCTCTGACAATTTTCCCCGAATTCAAAGCTTCTCTCATGCAGACCGCTCTATCCCAGCTGCAGGAATCGCCTGATTTTGACGCCGCCTGTCGTCGTCGCCAGGCCGCGCAGCGCCGCCGCAGTCTTCTCGTGCAGGCCGCCGTCGTGGCGGTGGTCGCCGCCGTCATCTACTGGCTCGCGGGCAACGTGGTTGACAACCTCGATCAGCGCAACATCCGCAGCGGCTTCGATTTTCTCAAGAACGCCGCCAACATCGAAATCGGCGAGTCGAGCCTCGCCTTCACGTCTTCGGACAGCGTGGCGAGGGCATTTCTAATCGGCCTGCTCAACACGCTCAAGGTGTCCTTTTTTGCCGTGATTTCGGCGACGGTGCTGGGAATTGTCGTGGGGCTCATGCGCCTTGCGGCGCATCCGGTGCTGCGGATGCTGGGGACGGCGCACGTGGAGTTCTACCGAAACATTCCGCTCATCATCCAGCTCTTTGCCATCTACCTCCTCATTACGGAGCTGCTGCCGATGAGCACGGAGGCGGTGAGCATCGGCGGCTGGGCGCTGCTTTCCAAAGCGGGGCTTCAGGTGGCGGTGCCTAATCAGGAGCTCCTGAGCTTTGCGGCCGCGGGACTGGCGGGCGTTCTCATGCTCTTTCTCGTGCGGCTTTACGCCCTTCGCTCCATGACGGGCTTGATGGCGAATCTGTCGGGGGTGCTTGCCGGCTTTGTGACAGCGGTCGTCGTGTGGATTGTCTTCGGTTTCTTGAGCGGCTGGAGCAAGCCCGTGGTGGAGGGCTTTTCGATTGAAGGGGGCGCGGCGCTTTCGCCGGAATTCCTGGCGCTCTGGCTGGGGCTTACGCTCTTTACGTCGGCGGCCATTGCGGAAATCGTGCGCGCCGGCGTCATCGCCGTGCCGGCGGGACAGTGGAATGCGGGGCTGGCGCTGGGCATGAGCCGCGTGCAGACCGTGAGCTACGTCATTTTCCCGCAGTCGATGAAGCTTGCGGTGCCGCCGCTTGCGAGCCAGTACATGAACCTCACGAAGAACTCGTCGCTCGCGGTGGTGATCGGCTACCCGGACTTGGTGGCGATTGGCAACTCCACCATCAATATCACCGGGCAGGCGCTGGAAGTCATCCTCCTCATCATGGCGGTCTACCTCACGATCAATCTCGTGATCAGCGTGCTGATGAACGCCTTGAACGCTCGCGTGACGCGGGCGGCGCGGTAAGGAGAAAGCCATGCTGAAAACGTACTCTCCCGATCTTCGCCGGACGTGGTTTGAAAATCTGCGCGATCGTTTTTTCTACAGCCGCACGGCAACCGGCATTTCCATCGTGGCCGGATTCTTCCTCGCAGTTCTCGCCGTGGTGCTTTTTCGCTGGGGCGTGACAAACGCGGTGTTTCGCGCCGATTCGGAGGCGTGCTACGCCGCGGGCGGCGCCTGCTGGGGCTTCGTGACGGAAAAGTGGCGGCTCATTCTTTTCGGCCGCTACAACTACGATGAGCAGTGGCGCCCGGCGCTGGCGACCTTGGTGATCGTGGGCATGCTCGTTCTCACGGCGTGGCCGGCCATGTGGGTGAAGCCTCGCTCTCGCTGGCTCGCGGGGGGCTGGATCGCGGCCTTTGTCGTGTTCTTCACGCTCATGGCGGGCGGTGTTTTTGGACTGGCGCCGATTGACAGCGACAACTGGGGCGGTCTGCCGCTCACGGTGATTCTGACGCTGCTCGGCATGAGCGTCTCCGTGCCGATCGGCATTGTTCTGGCGTTGGGACGCCGCAGCGAGATGCCGCTGGTGCGGCTTTTGAGCACCGGCTACATCGAGATTGTCCGCGGCGTGCCGCTCATCACGGTGCTCTTTGTGGCGAGCTTCATCTTTCCGCTGCTCCTGCCGTCCACGGTGCGCATCGAGCCTTTCTGGCGCGTGGCCTGGGGCATCATCCTCTTTCAGGCGGCCTACATGGCGGAGACGGTGCGAGGCGGCCTGCAGACGATTCCGCGAGGACAGTTCCTGGCGGCGGACTCGCTGGGAATGAAGCGCTGGCAGGTTTACCTTTATGTGGTGCTGCCGCAGGCGCTTGTGGCGGTGATTCCGGCGTTCGTGAATTCGCTTCTCTCCACCTTCATGGACACGTCGCTTGTGACCGTCGTGTCGATGTTTGACCTGACGGGAAGCCTGCAGCTCGCGCTGGGGGACGCGCAGTGGCGCGACTTCTTCCGCGAAGGCTACATTTTCATTGCGGCGATTTACTTCGTCTCGAGCTTTGTCATGAGCCGCTACAGCCAGTGGCTTGAAAAGCGGCTGCAAGGCAGCAAGCGCAACACGGCGCTCAATTTCTGAGAGTCGTTCATCGCGGCGCGGCGTTGACGGAGGTTTCTCTTCCGTAAAATGCCGCGCATTCTTTTTTCTCTCAAGAGGGAAAGCATGACGGAGATGAAGCCCGTTTATGAGCATGAAGTGGCGTTGCCGGCGACGGCTGTGGCGGGAGAAACGGCCGCCGCCGCGGTTCGCACGCGGCTTGTGGCAGCGCTGATGCTGTTCGTGCGCCGTCCGGATCTTTTGATTGAAGGACTCGCCTGCCGGCGAGTGACGGAGCATGAAAGCGATGCGGGCGACCTCGTCTTTGAGCGAGAGCTCGCCGCGGGGCGCATGACGTTTACGGACGCAGTGACCGTGACGGACGACCGAGTGCTTTTTGCCGTGCCGGCCGCCGGCGACATGAAGGCGTCCACGTTTTCCATTGAAATCACCGGGGGCGACGGGACGGACATCGTTCTGCGCTTTCATTACGAAGAGGACGGGGCGGCCGCCCTTCCGGAGAATCTTCAGACGCTGCGCACGAAGGCGTGGCGAGCCAAGGACCAGGACCTCGCCGCCTGGTGCGTGAAGCAGCTGGGCTTCTAATTTTTCTTCATTGAATTGACTATGACGGAACTCGACACGGCGGCTCAGAGCCGCATTACGGAACGAATTGCGCTCTTGATCGGCGCCAAGCGCGGTCAGGTTCAGGCAGCGGTGGATCTGCTCGACGAAGGCGCCACCGTGCCCTTCATCGCGCGCTACCGCAAGGAGGCGACGGGCGGACTGGATGACACGCAGCTGCGAAATCTGCAGGAGGCGCTCGTTTATGGCCGAGAGATGGAAGAGCGCCGTGCGGCGGTGATCGCGTCGATCACTGAGCAGGGCAAGATGACGCCGGAGCTTCTCTCGCAGATTGAAGCCGCCGACAGCAAGCAGCGCATCGAAGACCTTTATCTTCCGTACAAGCCCAAGCGCCGCACGCGGGCGCAGATTGCCATTGCGGCGGGCCTTTCGCCGCTGGCGGACAAGCTGCTGGCGGATCCGACGCTCAATCCCGAAAGCGAAGCCGCAGCGTTTGTATCAGCCGAAAAGGGTGTGGCGGATGTCAAGGCCGCTTTGGACGGCGCGCGTGACATTCTCGCCGAGCGCTTTGCGGAAAACGCTGACATGCTTGAAATGCTCCGCGGCTGGCTGTGGACGCATGCCTTCATCGTCTCCACCGTGGTGGAGGAGAAGCGAAATACGGAAGAGGCCGCCAAGTTCCGTGACTACTTTGACTACAGCGAAGGCATCAACGAGGTGGCGAGCCACCGGGCGCTGGCGCTTTTCCGCGGGCGCCAGGAAGGCGTTCTCACGCTGAAGATGCTCCTCACCGAAGAGGAGGAGGCGCTTCCGGTGCATCCCTGCCAGGCGAAGATCGCGGAGTTCCTCGGCGTCGAGAACAAGGGCCGCGCGGCGGACGGGTGGCTTGCGGGCGTCATGCGCTGGACGTGGCGCGTGAAGTGCCTCACGACGCTTGAAACGGATCTTTTTGCGCGGCTTCGCGACGAAGCGCAGGAAAAGGCGATCGGCGTCTTCGGCACGAATCTGAAGGATCTGCTCCTGGCGGCGCCGGCCGGTCACAAGGGCGTCATCGGCCTTGATCCCGGCATTCGCACCGGCGTGAAGGTCGCCGTGATTTCGGACACGGGCGCCGTGCTGGAAACAGGCGTCATCTTCCCGCACGAGCCGCGCCGCGAATGGGACAAGTCGATTGAGATTCTGGCTATTCTTGCGAAGCGCAACGGAAGCAAGCTGATTTCCATCGGCAACGGCACGGCCAGTCGTGAAACGGACCAGCTGGCGGCGGACCTCATTGCCCGCCATCCGGAGCTCGGATTGACCAAGGTCGTGGTGAGCGAAGCGGGGGCGAGCGTTTACTCGGCCTCGGCCTCCGCGGCGGCGGAGCTCCCCGGCATGGACGTGAGCTACCGCGGCGCGGTGTCGATTGCGCGTCGTCTGCAGGATCCGCTGGCGGAGCTTGTGAAGATCGATCCCAAGGCGATCGGCGTGGGCCAGTACCAGCATGATGTGAATCAGACGGAGCTCGCGAGAAAGCTGGATGCGGTGGTGGAAGACTGCGTGAACGCCGTGGGCGTTGATCTCAACACGGCTTCGGCGGCGCTGCTGGGACGCGTTTCGGGCCTTACCGGCGCGCAAGCAAAGGCCATCGTCGCCTACCGCGATGCCAACGGCGCCTTCGCCGATCGCAAGGCGCTTTTGAACGTGCCGCGCCTGGGGGCGAAGACCTTTGAGCAGGCGGCGGGCTTCCTGCGCATTCCGGACGGCGCCAATCCGCTCGACGCCTCCGCCGTGCACCCCGAGTCGTATCCCGTGGTGGAGCGCATCTTGAAGAAGACGGGGCTCGAGATCAAAGGCCTCATCGGCAACGAGGCGGTGCTCCATGCGCTGCACGCGGTGGAGTTCACGGATGAAAAGTTCGGCCTGCCCACGGTGACGGACATTCTGGCGGAATTGGAGAAGCCGGGGCGCGATCCCCGTCCCCAGTTCAAGACGGCGAAGTTTGCCGACAACGTGCACACGCTTGCGGACCTTGCGCCTGGGATGGAGCTCGAAGGCGCCGTGACGAACGTGGCCGCCTTCGGCGCCTTTGTGGACATCGGCGTGCATCAGGACGGCCTTGTGCATGTCTCCGAGCTCGCGGATCGCTTTGTGAAGGATCCCCGCGACGTGGTGAAGGTGGGCGACATCGTGAAGGTGCGCGTGCTCGATGTGGACGTCGTCCGAAAGCGCATTTCGCTTTCCATGAAGTCGAAGTCGGCCGGAGATCGCGCGAAGCTTTCCCACGGCGCTCATTCCGCGGGCGGGATGAAGCCCGCGCAGAAGCGGCCGGCGGAAAGGCCGGCCTCCGGCGCCATGGCGGCGGCTCTGGCGGGGCTCAAGCTGCGGCGCTGAGCGACGTAAAGCAGCGTTAAGACGCGGGCGGCATTCCTTGCAATGACAGGGGGTGCCGCTTTTTTTCGGGCGCCGGACGGGGTAAGGAAAAGTATGTAGTAATATCCTGCGGTTTACAGCACTTTTGTGTGGAGAATCCCGCATGTTTGATTTGAAGACTCTGCCCCCTGTGAAGGCCGGCGTGACGGAAACGGCTGAAAAGCTCAAGGCCGATCCGCGCATTGCGAAGTGCCTTGAGGACTTGAAGCGTGACGAAGAAAAGACGCTGGCTGACCAGATTGCTATTACGGAAGTGGAAGCGCCGCCCTTTCACGAGAAGGTGCGCGGCGAAGAGCTGATGCGCCGCTTCCGGGAGCTGGGCCTCACCGACGTCACCATGGACAGCGAAGGCAACGTCATTGCCGTGCGTCCGGGGACGCTGAAGGGCGAGGGTCCGCACCTCGTGCTCGCGGCGCATCAGGACACGGTGTTCCCGGCGGGAACGGACGTGAAGGTGCGAAACGAGAACGGCATTCTTCATGCGCCCGGCATCAGCGACGATGCGCGCGGCCTTGCGGTGAACCTGCAGGTGCTTCGCACGCTGCAGGAGGAAAAGATCGAGACCGTGGGCGACATCTACTTTGTCTGCACGGTGGGCGAAGAAGGCAACGGAGACTTGCGCGGCTCGAAGTATCTCTTTCACAAGTCGGGCCTTGCCATCGACGGCTTCATTTCGGTGGACGGCGTGGACGTTGGCCGCCTGCTTTATGCGGCTACGGGCTCCAAGCGCTATCGCGTGCACTTTGACGGTCCCGGCGGCCATTCCTGGAAGGCTTTCGGCACGCCTTCGGCGATTCACGCCATGGGCCGCGCCATCGCAAAGATCGCGGACGTGGAGACCTGCCCTGATCCGAAGACGACCTTCACCTGCGGCACGGTGGCGGGCGGCACGACGGTGAACTCCATTGCGGCGCACTGCGAGATGGAGCTCGACATGAGAAGCGCCGGCGCGCAGGAGCTCGTGGATTTGGAAAAACAGATCCTGCCGCTCATCGAAGCGGCCTGCGAGGAAGAAAACCGCCGCTGGGGCGCGACGGGCGACAAAGCAGTGAAGCTCACGCTGGAGCCCATCGGACACCGTCCCGGCGGCCAGCAGTCCCACGACGTGTCGGTGCTGCAGGCGGCTCGCGCGGCGATGAAGGAGCTGGGCATTGAGCTGAAGGGCTACGACGCCGCCTCCACCGACCACAACATCGCGGTGAACTGCGGCATTCCGGCGACGACGCTGGGGGGCGGCGGCTCCGAAGGCTTCAACCACAACGTGAAGGAGTGGTACGACCCGAAGGACGGGTACCTCGGCGCGCAGCTGGCGTTCTTCACCGTGGCGCTTCTGGCCGGCGTCGCCGGCGTGACGGAGCCCCTGCTGGAGGTTCGTCCGAGAAGGTAAGGCGTTGAGCGGTCGCTCATGAAAAAAGCCGGAGCCGTCTGCCGTTGAGGTGGACTCCGGCTTTTTCTTTGGGCGCTATTTCTGAGCGGCTTCGCGGGCTTCCTGGCGCTTCACGGTGACGGTGGCAAGGCATCCGGCGGCGATGATGAGCGTCATGCCGGCCGCCATCAGCCACGTGACGGCGTCGTCAAAGAAAAGCCAGCCGAAGAGAGCGGAGAAGGGAATGGCGGAAAAGCCCAGGCAGGAAGAAAGAAGCATGTTGCCTGCGGCGTAGGAGCGCGTGGTGCAAAGCTGCGCGAGCGTAGCGGCGACGGCGATGCCGAGAAGATACGTTCCCGACTCCCAGGTGACGGGATGAAAGCCTCCCGTGAAGAGCGTTCCGACGGCGCCTCCCAGCGTGCCGAAGAGCGTGAAGTAAAAGACGATGCGCCAGGAGGGCTCCTTGAAGTCGCCCAGCTCCTTGATCTGCCAGTAGACGATGAGGTCGATGAAGGAGACGAAGAGGCACATGAGGCTCGGAGTCAGCATTTCCGACCCGAAGGAGGGTTGCAGTGCAATGACGACCCCCGTGAAGCCCGCGACGATCGCAAGGCACAGCATCCAGGGCGCTTTTCGGTGTCGCAGAAAGGCGAGCAGGATGAAGTTCGCCGCCATGAAAAGGGGCGTCGTGTAGGTGAGCGTGATGTTGGTGCTCAAGGGGAGCAGCCCCAGTGTCATGAACCAGACGAAGACGGAGAGCGTTCCGAGCACGGAGCGCTTGATGTGGCCCCAGAAGTGCTCGGTCTTGAGCGTGTAGTGGTGGTTCGCTACAAAGAAGGCGATGGAGACGACGCCGAAAAGCGAGCGGTAGAAGACGAGCTCCATCGAGCTGAAGTGGCCCGAGCACAGCTTCACGAAGGCGGCCATGAGCGAAAAGAGCGCCGCGGCGGCAAGCGACCACAAAGACTGTTTGAGCATGGTGCTTCCAAGCGAAAAGAAGCCCGCAGAGAGCACATTCCCTGCGGGCGGTCGAATCGGACCTTTTAGCGAGAGGTGCGGCTCATCAGCGCATTGAGGATGATGGCGCCGAACGTGGCGGTGCCGATGCCGCCGAAGGTGAAGCCGAAGAGGTTCAGGGCGAAGTCGCCGCCCCCGAGAATGAGGGTGACGGCCGCGACGATGAGGTTCTTGTTGTCGCCGAAGTCCACCTGGTTCACGACCCAGATGCGGGCGCCGGCGATGGCGATGAGGCCGAACACGACGATCGAGGTGCCGCCCAGAATCGGCTGCGGAATCGTATGAATCACGGCGCCGAACTTCGGGGAGAAGCCGAGGATGATCGCAAAGCAGGCGGCGATCACGAAGAGAAGCGTCGAGTAGACGCGGTTGGCGGCCATGACGCCGATGTTTTCACCGTAGGTCGTGACGCCTGTGCCGCCCACGGAGCCTGCGACGATCGTCGCAATGCCGTCGCCCAGGAACGCGCGGCCCATGTACGGATCCAGATTGCGGCCCGTCATGGCGGTTACGGCCTTCACGTGGCCCAGGTTCTCCGCGATGAGGATGATCACCACCGGCACGATGAGAAAGATCGCGTCCGTCTTGAATTCGGGCGACGTGAACTTCGGAATGCCGATCCAGTCCGCGTTGGCGATGATGGAGAAGTCAATGGGCTTGCCGAGGCCGAGGCCGTTGGCGAGAATCATGTAGATGAAGTAGGCGAGGATGAGGCCCGCCAGAATCAGCAGCTTCTGCAGGAGGCCGCGCGTGTAGACCGCGACGCCGCCCACGCAGAGGACGGTGACGAGCGCCATCCAGTGGTCAAAGTCCGTCACGCCGCAGCCCTTCACGGCCGTGGGCGCGAGGTTGAGGCCGATCACCGCCACGACGGCGCCCGTGACGACGGGAGGCATCAGCTTTTCAATCCACTGGACGCCCGTGCACATGACGATGAGGCCCACGATGGCATACACCACGCCGCAGGCGATGATGCCGCCCAGCGCCACGGCGATGTTGGGATTGGCGCCGCCCCCTGCGTAGCCCGTGGCGGCGATCACGACGCCGATGAAGGCAAAGGAGGAGCCGAGGTAGCTCGGCACGTGGCCGCCCACCACCAGGAAGAAGAGCAGCGTGCCGATGCCGCTCATCAAGACGGCGACGTTCGGGTCAAAGCCCATCAGAAGCGGAGCCAGAATCGTGGAGCCGAACATGGCGACGACGTGCTGAACGCCAAGCGCTGCCATCTGGCCGGCGGGCAGACGCTCGTCCGGACCGATGATGCCGTCTGTCTTCAGACGCCACTGAGGAAAATAACCCATAACAATCTCCCAAAATTTTTTGCCGACTTAGCGAGAAATTCGCTCTGCGCCTGCAAAAAAGACGCAAATTGGTGGAATTCTATTGAGCTTTCTGATTTTCCGCCTGATTCTTCAGGAGGAGCCGCCGCAAAATGTGGGAAAATACGCACCTTCTTTTTTCTTGGGAGCGGACGCCGCAGCCGAATCGGGCTTGATGCGCAGCGTCCGCCGGCGCTTTTTTAAGGCGCCTTTTCAATCTACGGAAGCGAATTCGGAATGTCCAAGCAGGCGATTCTTCGCGAAGTCAAACGTCGCCGCACGTTTGCCATCATTTCTCACCCTGACGCCGGTAAGACGACGTTGACGGAAAAACTGCTCCTCTTCGGGGGCGCCATTCAGATGGCGGGCGCCGTGAAGGGCCGCAAGGCGAGCCGCCATGCGACGAGCGACTGGATGGAAGTGGAAAAGCAGCGCGGCATCTCGGTGACGAGCTCGGTGATGCAGTTCGAGTACCAGGACCACATCATCAACCTTCTCGACACCCCGGGGCATGAAGACTTTTCGGAAGACACGTACCGCGTGCTGACGGCGGTGGACGCCGCCGTGATGGTGATTGACGCCGCCAAGGGCGTGGAAGCGCAGACGATCAAGCTTTTGAACGTCTGCCGCATGCGCAATACGCCCATCATCACCTTCATCAACAAGCTGGACCGTGAAGTGCGCGATCCGCTGGATCTGCTGGCTGAAATCGAAGACGTGCTTCACCTGCAGTGCTGCCCCATCACGTGGCCGATCGGCATGGGGAAGACGTTCCGCGGCGTGTATTCGCTCCTGCACAACCGCCTGCACCGATTCACGGCGGGCACCGAAAAAATCGCTTCGGACGGCGAAGTGATCGAAGGGCTGGACAATCCGCGTCTGGACGAGCTGTTCCCGATGGAGATCGGTCCGGTGCGCGAGGCGATCGAGCTTGTGCAGGGCGCGAGCGATCCCTTTGACTTGCAGAAATTCCTGGCGGGTGAGCAGAGCCCCGTGTTCTTTGGCTCCGGCGTCAACAACTTCGGCGTGGAGGACGTGCTGCAGGCGCTCGTCAACTGGGCGCCGCAGCCTCAGCCTCGCGACGGCGGCGCGCGCTCTGTGGAGCCCACGGAAGAGCCCTTCACGGGGTTTGTTTTCAAGATTCAGGCGAACATGGATCCGCGCCACCGCGACCGCATTGCGTTCTTCCGCGTGTGCTCGGGGTGCTACGCGCCTGGCATGAAGGTGCAGCATCTGCGCGAAGGGCGAGAAATGAAGATCGCCAATGCGCTCACCTTCATGGCCAACGAGCGAGTCCACATGGACGCCGCCTACGCCGGCGACATCATCGGCATTTACAACCACGGCCAGCTGCATATCGGCGACACCCTCACCGAGGGCGAGAAGCTCGGCTTCACGGGCATTCCGTACTTTGCGCCCGAACTCTTCCGCTCGGCTCGCGCTCGCGATCCGTTAAAGGGCAAGCAGCTTCATCAGGGCTTGAAGGAGCTGGGCGAAGAAGGCGCCATTCAGGTCTTTGAAGGCGAGTTCGGCAACCTGATGCTGGGCGCCGTGGGCCAGCTGCAGTTTGAAATCGTGGCCGAGCGCCTCGCGACGGAATACAAGGTGGACGCCATCTACGAGCCCACCGACGTGTCGACGGCGCGCTGGCTGGTGTTCCCGGACGAAATCACGAAGAAGAACTTCGTGAACGAGCAGTCCAACCGCCTGGCGCGCGACTGCGAAGGCAACCTTTGCTACATGGCGACCTCGATCTACAACCTGCAGACCACTATGAAGCACTGGCCCAAGGTGCAGTTCCTCACGACCCGCGAGCAGGGTCAGAAGTTTGAATAAGAAGGAGTAGATGATGACGGAAAAACTCGAATTTCGCCGCGGCAGCGCGGCCGATCTGGATCTGGTGACGGCGATTGAGGCCGAATGCTTCCCGGCGGCGGAGGCGGCGACGCGCGAGCAGTTTGCGGAGCGTCTGGCGTCCTACGGCGAGCACTTCTGGATTCTGGAAGCGGACGGAAAGCCGGTGGGCTTCATTGACGGCATGGTGACGGACAAGGAGACGATCAGCGACGACATGTTCGCCGACGCGTCGCTCAATGTGCCGGCGGGCGCCTGGCAGGCCGTTTTCGGCCTCAACGTGCTGCCTGCCTACCGTCGTCGCGGCTATGCCGCGAAGCTCGTGGAGAAGTTCATCGCGGAAGCCAGGAACGAAGGCCGGCGCGGCTGCATCCTCACCTGCAAGGATCATCTCCTGCACTACTACGCGCGCTTTGGCTTTGTGAACACCGGCGTCTCCGCGTCGGTGCACGGCGGCGCCAAGTGGTACGACATGCGTCTGACGTTCTGAGGCGCGGCCCATGACAATTCGTGCGGTGCTCTTTGATCTGGACGGAACGCTGGTGGATTCGGTGCCGGCGCTGACGGCGGGCTTGAACGACGTGCTGGCGCATTTCGGCGCGACGCCGATGACGGAAAAGGCGGTGGCTGATCTGGTCGGCAAAGGCGTTCGGCGGCTGATCGAGGACGTTTTTGCCGTAAAGCAGCTGCCGACGGACGCCGCGACGATTGACGCCGCTGTGGCGCTTTACGTGGAGCGAAACGTGGCGCGGGGAAACCGGGACGCGAAGTTCTACCCCGGTGCGATCGAGGCCGTGAAGGCTTTGCGGGGCGCCGGCGTGAAGACGGTGCTGGTGACGAACAAGGCGCGCGCCATGGTGGAGAGCTTTGTGCGCGACACCGGGATCGGCGAAGCGTTTGACGCGGTGGTGGCGGGGGACGACACGCCGCACCCGAAGCCCGCGGGCGACATGCTGCTTTTGGGGGCGAAAAAGGCGGGCGCTGCCATCGAAGACTGCGTGATGGTGGGCGACTCCCGCAATGACGCCGAAGCCGGGCGCAATGCCGGGGCGGCCGTGCGTCTTGTGAAGACGGGCTACAACGAAGGCGTTCCCATCGAAGTCTGGGGGCCGGCGAACGGCTTTGACGCGGTCTATGACGACGTGCCGGCGGCGCTGAAGGATCTCATCGGCTAGATTCCGGGCGACCAGCCGGAAAAATCCCAGCGGAAGCGGGCGGAAGGCTCGGATTCCGCTGGGATTTTTTCTTTATGGGGACGGTCTGATCAGCGGATCGTGCCCTTGGCGCGCAAATTCGCCTGCGCTTCGCGGTAGGCCTTCATGGCGGCGGGATGCAGCTCCAGCGCGCGCTCCAGCACGCCCTGCAGGTAGCTGATGGCGACGCCGTAGTTCGTCATCGGCACGCCCTGGCGCACGGCCTCCCGCACGCGGGAGAGCATGTGGCGGCGCGTCACGACGCAGCCGCCGCACTGCAGGATGAGCTTGTAGGGCGTGAGGTCGGTGGGGAAGTCCTTGCCGACAACCACCTCGATGTCCAGGTCGCCGCCCACGGTCTTTGCGAGCCAGCGCGGAAGCTTCTTGCGGCCGATGTCATCGGGCTGGGGATGGTGCGAGCAGGTTTCGCAGATCATGACCTTGTCGCCGGGCTTCAGAAAGCCGATCATCGCGGCGCCGCGCGCCATTTCGACGAGATCGGACTTGCAGTAGGCCATCTGAATCGAAAAGGTGGTGACGGGGATCGACGCCGGCGTGGCGTCGCACACCTTCTGGACCGCCTGGCTGTCCGTCATGACGAACTTGGGCGGAGTCTTGAGGTCGGCGATCGCCTCGGCGACGCGGTTTTCACGCACCGTGAGGCACTTGGCGTCGCTGTCGAGCGTTTCGCGCAGCGCCTGCACCTGCGGCATGATCATGCGGCCCTTGGGGGCGCCGGTGTCAATGGGCGTCACAAGGAGCACGGTGTCGCCCGGATCGATGAGGCCTTCCATCATGGGAAGGTCGGGCTCGGTGTCTTTCTGCGCGGTGGCGATGATGGCGGCGCGCAGGTCGTCGATGCCCTTTTTGTCCTTGGCGGAGACGACGACGCAGGGAAGGTGATGGGCTTGGGCGACGTTGAGAACCTGCTCCGCCGGAGCGGCGAGGTCCGCCTTGTTGAAGACTACGATCGCAGGCGTCTTGTTTTCTGACACGGTCTTCATGAGGCCGGTTTCGTAGTCCGTCACTTCGCGACTGTCGCAGACGATGAGCGCGATGTCCATCCATCCCAGAACGGAAAGCGTCTTTTCGGTGCGCAAGTGGCCGAGTTCGCCCACGTCGTCGATGCCTGCGGTGTCGATGAAGACCACCGGGCCGATCGGGGCGAGCTCGCAGGCCTTTTCCACCGGATCGGTGGTGGTGCCCGCGATGTCGCTCACGATGGCGATCGACTGATTGGTGAGCGCGTTGATGAGAGAGGACTTGCCGGCGTTGCGGCGTCCGAAAAGACCGATGTGAAGCCGCAGGCCCTTCGGGGTCTCGAGGCGGCTCGGCATGTTGAGCGCAGGTGTGGACATGATGGTTGAAATGGGGTCCGAGGATGCAAACGATTCTAGGCAAGCAAGATTCGTGCCTGCTTAGCAAGACGCCCGAAGGGCGGACCCTCCGGGCGTCTTGCATGCTTACGCAGTCAGCTGACGGCGCAGATTACTTCTCGATATTGGTGCGGATGACATCCTTTTCGAGCCAGGTCGGCGCGTGGTGCTCCGCCGCTTCCCAGCTGATGTCGCCGGCGCCGATGCGCCAGATCGCGAGGAAGTGGGACATCGAGAGGAGCGCGAGCGGGATGTGGGCGCAGACGACGAGGACGGTGATGAACATCGAACCCCAGACGTGCACGTAGAACATCAGCTGGAACGCTTCCTTGCCGATGGCGGGAGCGAAGACCCAGAGGAGCCAGCCCGTCACGATCAGCACGTAGATGGCCGCCGTGAAGAGCAGGTAGGAGGCCTTCTGACCGCCGTTGTAGCGACCCTGAGGCGGAACTTCCACAGGTCCGAGCGGAATGTGGAAGAAGCGACGGGGGTAGCCGCCGAAGTTGAGGAACCAGCGGAAGGTGTTGCTGTCCCAGGTGAGGCAGGCGTTCATCATCAGCGCGAAGCGATCCGGCGCAAAGAAGATGTAGCCGAAGAGGCAGAACGAGAACGCGACGCCGAGGGCGACGTGCCAGAACATCAGCATTTCGCCGGTGGCGGGTTCAAGATCGCACAGGTACACGATGGCGCCGGTGATGACGAGCGCGAACCACAGGATGGCGTTCAACGAGTGGAACACCTTGTCCGGCAGGTGGAAGCGAAGAATGCGAGCGTTGTTTTCAGACATGACGTATTCTCCTCGTTAGTGATGAAGCGCCAGCATGGAGCGCGGGCTGTAGTGCGTGTGCAGCAGGCCGTACATCTTGTCGTCCATCGGAGCGCCGCCGAGGTCGCTGTAGATCTGGCGAACGACGGGGTTCTCATGGGAGCTCGTGAGATGCATCTTCTGGCAAAGCTTGTCGTCTTTGTAGAGGCCGGCCTGGCGCGCGAGCAGAACGCAGTTGCGGTTGGCGAGGAGTTCGGAAACGCCCCAGCCGGTCGCACCCGCAGCGACAGCGCACACGCCGACGACCTTGATCAGGCCGCGGCGGCCGAGAATGACGCCGCAGGGGCGTTCGGTATATTCAAAGGTACGTGCCATTTTGATTAGATCCTTTCAGCAGCGGTGCTCATCGTAAGCGGGAAGAGAGGCTTCAACCAGCCGGTGCCCACAGGCTGAACAGGCTGGCCGCCGCCGTTGACGCAGCCGCCCGGGCAGTTCATGACTTCAATGAAGTGCCAGCGGTTGGGATTGCCGCGGACGGTGTCGAGCACCTGGCGCAGAGCCTGGTTGGAGCCGTTCACCACGCAGACGCGCAGATCGAAGGGCTTGTCGAGACCGGGGAGGGGAAGCGGAATCGTCGCTTCCACGTAGGAGTTGTCCGCGCCGCGCACCGGGATGATGTCAGCGTTTTCGAGCTCCTTGCCGACGAGCACGCGGTAGGCCGTGCGCAGAGCGGCTTCCATCACGCCGCCCGAGCAGCCGAAGATGGTCGCGGCGCCCGTGTAGACGTCGAGGTCCTTGCGTTCGCGCTCCTTCGGGAGTTCGAGCGGATTGATGCCCTTGCGGCGGAAGATTTCCGCGATTTCACGGGCGGTGACGACGGCGTCCACGTCCGGGAAGCGCGGGGTGTCCGCGGGAATGCGGCCTTCCTTCGTGAGGAACTGCCAGGCCGAGGAGAGCTCCGGACGGCTGGCTTCCCAGATCTTCGCGGTGCAGGGCGTCACGGCGACGACGCGCACCTGGCGGGGATCCGTGTGATAGAGGTGGTCAGAGGCCCACACCTTCGCGAGCACGCCGCCCATGCCGATCGGGCTCTTGGCGGTGGACACGTGGGGCATCATGTCGGCGGCCATCATCTCCATCTCGTGCACCCAGGCCGGGCAGCAGGAGGTGAAGTGAGGCAGCGGGTGATGAGAAGCGCGTTCGAGCTGCGGAGCGCGTTCGCCCAGAACCCAGTAGCGAACCTTGTTCACGAACTCCGTGCCTTCTTCCATGATGGTCTGGTCAGCGGAGTTGTTCACGTCGTAGGTCTTGAAGCCCGCCTTTTCGAGGGCGTTGAAGAACTGGTCCGTGGAGAGGGTGCCGGCTTCGGCGCCGAACTCTTCGGCAATGGACACGCGGACGGCGGGAGAGGGATGCGCCACCACCACGAGGTTGGGGTCGGCGAGCATCTTCTCGACTTCGTCCACGAAGCTCATCTGTTCGATGGCATTGAAGGGGCAGCTCACCAGGCACTGGCCGCAGGCGAGGCACTTCTGATCGTTGATCTTGTGCTTGGCGCCGATGCCGCCGTCGATGGCGTCCACCGGGCAGACCTTGCGGCACGTGTCGCAGGCTTCGCACTTGTCCTGATTAATCTTGATGATTCCGCGCAATTCGCCTTTGCGCAGATTACCGACAAAATCCGGGCCGTCTTCGCCGCGGCAGCCAGGCTGCGGGGCAAACGTCGCGATTTTGATAGTCTTTCCTGTCATTTGACGGGTCTCCTGATTGCTAGGGGTATTGCTGCGGCTCGAGGGAACGGCAGCAATGCTTTGTACGTTCGGCTGAAATCAAACAGCAAAACGGCTGAGAGCAGACCTCCGCATCTGATCCCAGACTGAGCCGGTTTCCGACAAACAGCGCAAAAAAAGCGGGTCGAACCCCGAATACACCCGCTCATTGTAAGGGAATTAAGCTATGACGGCTTAGTCCGGAAGAACTAGAGCGGCATAGAGCCTGCGCCAAGAGCCGGCGGCGTTTCGTCTTTACATTTTTCGGCGGAGCGCACTGACGGAGAATGCCCTTTTTTGGTGCGCCGTCAACGCGGCAAAAAAAATCCCGCCGCGGACGATGCCGGAGGCGGGACGGGGAGCGAGTTGAGGCGCTCGGACTACATGTCGGCTTCCTTCAGAGGCTTTCTCAGTTCGGCGCGCACGTTGTCCATGCCGGAGTAGAAGGCCTTCAGCATGACGAGGCCGAGGAACTTGCCGCGCTCCGTCACGATGAGGTTGTCGGGGTTGGCGGGATCGTCCTTGATGGCGCCGATCGCCTTGAGGGCGAGCATCTCCTTGAAGAGCGTCGTGTCGAGATTGACGCCGTGCACTTCGCGGAAGTACTTGCGGGAGAGGCGCGCCGAGAAGATGCCCAGCATCAGGCGGTACTGCAGCACGGCGTGCTTGTCGAAGTGGCGCTGGCGCTCGACGCCCGTCTGGCCCTTGGCGATGCGCTCGTTGTAGCGGCGCAGGCTGAAGGTGTTGACGTAGAGGTTGTTGCCGAGGAAGGAGAAGGCGCCGGAGCCCACGCCCAGGTATTCGTCATGGTCCACGACGTATTCGTCAAACCCTTCGTCGTGCGTGCGGCCGAAGGTCCAGCTCGTGAGCTGGCGGTAGCGGCTCCCGAGGGTGTTCATGATGATGCGGTACTGGTCCGACAGCTCGTCGCCCTTGGCGGCGATCGTGCCCTTCACGCTCTTTCGGGTCTGCGACGTCACCATCAGGGGGTAGGTCGTGATCTGGCGCGGATTGATCTCCATCAGCAGATCCATGTCGCGCTGCAGCATGTCAAGGCTCTGGCCGCGGAAGCCGAAGATCATGTCGATGTTCGTCGTCGGGAAGAGTTCGAGGGCCTTGCCGAGGCGGTCATAAATCTGAGCGCCGCTGCCGAACTTGTCATAGCGCTCGGTGAGCTTCAGGATCGAGTCGTCAAAGCTCTGCACGCCGATCGACATGCGGTCCACATAGCCTTTGAGATTGCGGAAGGTGGGCGTGTCGATTTCCGACGGGTCGGTTTCGCAGGACACTTCCTTGATGCCGGGGAAGAGCTCTCGGGCGTGGTCGATCGTCCGCATGAGCTCCTCTTCGATGATGGTCGTCGTGCCGCCGCCGATGTACATGCTCGTGAAGTCGTAGCCCAGCGCCTTCACGTAGTCCATCTCCTTGCGAAGGTTGACGAAGTATTCGCGAGCCTTGTGTTCCTTGAAGAGGAAGCGGTGGAAGGTGCAGTAGCTGCAGAGCGTCTTGCAGAACGGAATGTGGGCGTAGAGAAGGTACTGGTGGCCGGGCTCGGGAGCGGGCGGACGGTCGAGGATCACCGGATCGCACGTGAGGTACTTGTCAATGTAGAAGTCCATGATGCGATCGATCGAGTTGATCATCCAGTTGGGCATCAGCTTGCCGATCGGCTTGAATTCTTCGTCTGCCATGGTGTGTTCTGCAAAAATAGGTGCGCGCCTCTTTGAAAAAAGGAAGACGGCCGCCGAAGAAAATCAACAGAGGCCGTCCATTGGCGCGGGAAATTCGGATGCGCGGTATTGTAGCCGCGCCGCCCAGCGGGAATTCTTAACGACGCCTACCGGTTGTGGCCGGCGTACATCGCTTCGATCTCCCGCTCAAAGCGGGCCTTCAGGGGGCCGCGCTTTAGCTTCAGCGTCGGCGTGAGGAAGCCGTTTTCAATCGTCCACGGCTCGAGCACCGCCGTCACGTTGCGCGGGAGCGCGTAGTGCGGGAAGTCCGCGGCGGCGGCTTTGGCGCGCTTTAAAAGCGCCGCCTTCACGGCGTTGCTCTTCAAGGCGGCGGGATCCGCGGGATCGAGATTGAGCGAGGCGGCGAGCTTCTTCCATTCGCTGGGTTCGAGCACGGTGATGAAGCTGATGAAGGGATGATCATCCCCCACGACGTAGGTCTGCGCAAAGATCGGATCCGTCTCGAGCGCAAGCTCCAGGTCCACGGGCGGCACCTTTTCGCCGGTGCTCGTCACGATGATTTCCTTGATGCGGCCGCGGATGCGCAGCAGCCCCGCTTCGTTGATTTCGCCCACGTCCCCCGTCTTGAGCCAGCCGTCTTCGGTGAAGGCCTTCGCCGTGTCTTCCGGACGCTTCCAGTAGCCCTTCATGACGCTCGGGCCCGAAACCTGAATTTCCTTCGTTTCAGGATCGAGACGCCAGGCCATGCCGGGGTAAGGCTTGCCGACGGTGTCGGGCTGGTTCAGGCTGAGGCTGTTGCCGCCGATGATGGGACTCGCTTCCGTCATGCCGTAGCCCTGCACGGGCGCCATGCCCAGGCCGCCGAACGTGCGCGCCACCTTGCTGCTCAAGGCGGCGCCGCCCGCGATGCAAAGTTCGAGCCGGCCGCCGAACTGTTCGAGAATCTTTTTGGCGACGAGGCGGTTCAGGATCGGACCGGTGATTCCGTCCAAAAACGACCAGACGGAAGGCTCCACCGCGAGCCGGTTCTTGCGGCAGAAATTGCGCCAGCCCACGGACACGCAGGTGTTGAAGAGCCAGCGGGCGTAGCCGGGGGCCTTGGCGAGCTTGTCGTTGATGCGGGCGTAGATGCGCTCGTAGACGCGGGGCACCGAGATGAGCACCGTGGGCTTCACGATCTTCAGGTCTTCGTTGAGCAGCATGATCGAGCGGTTGTAGACGATCGTGCAGGCCATGCCGAGCGCGAGGTAGTACCCCGCGGTGCGCTCGAACGTATGCGAAAGCGGCAGGAAGGACAAGAAGACGGCGCCCGCCGTCGGCTGCGGCGCAATGTGCTCGCAGCTCGCGATGACGTCAAAGAGCACGTTGCGGTGGGTGAGCATGACGCCCTTCGGACGCCCGGTCGTGCCGGAGGTGTAGACGATGGCGGCGAGGTCCTCTTCCTTGGGGCCTTCGGGAAGCTCCGTGACGGATTCGCCGCGCTTCAACCAGTCGGCGAGCCCCGTGACTTCGACGCCGTCGACGGTTTCGGCGGCGAGCGACTCATCCGTGAGAACGACGAGGCGAAGGTTGGGGAGGGCGACGCCGGATTTTTTGATCGCTTCCCAGCGCTCCTTCTTGTTCGTGAAGAGGCAGCAGGCTTCGCTGTCGCCCGCGATGTAGGCGGAGGAGGCGGGGGTGTCGATTGCGTGCAGCGGCACGGGAATCAGGCCGTTGGCGAGCACGCACTGATCGGCGAGGACGGCGTCCACCGAATTGTTGAGCAGAATCGCCACGCGGGAGCCGCGCGTGAAGCCGCAGGCGGCGAGCGCCTTGCGCCAGACGGTGATTCGGTCATTGAGTTCGGCGTAGGTGACGTCCACCCAGCGGCTTTCGGCTCGGTTGTACTGGCGCAGGGCGGTGACGGTCGGGTGCGTCTTGGCGCGGAAGGGAACCAGATCGCTCAGCGTGCGGCATTCGGCTTTGAGCGCCGCGAGACGAGTGGCGGACGTATCGGTGGTGGGCATTTTTTCTCAGAAAAGTCCTTGCGGCGCACGGCGCCGGCGGGCTTTTGTTTTTGTTCTTGACAAACAGAAGAAATTACCCCGAAAAAGCCGCGTCAGCTCATGTTGAAAAATAGGGGCTAACCCTAACAAAAGCCGCCGCCTTCGATGGGAAAGGCGGCGGCTTTCTGGCGAGCTTCACAAGACGCGGTCAGGCTTCGTAGAGCGCGGTCGAGAGATAGCGGTCGCCTGTGTCGGGAAGGAGAACCACGATGGTCTTGCCGGCGTTTTCAGGGCGCTTCGCGAGTTCGGAAGCCGCCCAGAGCGCGGCGCCCGAGCTGATGCCGACGAGGAAGCCTTCCTTCTTGGCGACGTCGCGGCCGGTGGCGAAGGCGTCTTCGTTCGTGACCGGAATGACTTCGTCGTACACCTTGGTGTCGAGAACGTCCGGCACGAAGCCCGCGCCGATGCCCTGGATGCCGTGGGGGCCGGCGTGGCCTTCGGAGAGCACGGGAGAGCCCTTGGGCTCCACAGCCACCACCTTGACGGCTGGATTCTGGCTCTTCAGGAATTTGCCCGTGCCCGTGAGGGTGCCGCCCGTGCCGACGCCGGCGACGAAGATGTCAACTTTGCCTTCGGTGTCGCGCCAGATTTCAGGGCCGGTGGACGCAAAGTGCGCCGCCGGATTGGCGGGGTTCACGAACTGTCCGGGGATGAAGCTGCCGGGGATGGTCTTCGCGAGCTCTTCGGCCTTCGCGATGGCGCCCTTCATGCCTTTGGCGCCTTCCGTGAGAACGATCTCGGCGCCGTAGGCCTTGAGAAGCTTGCGGCGTTCCACGCTCATCGTTTCGGGCATCGTGAAGATGGCGCGGTAGCCGCGGCTGGCGGCGACGCTCGCAAGACCAATGCCCGTGTTGCCGCTCGTGGGCTCGATGATGACGGCGCCCGGCTTCAGAAGGCCGCGCTTTTCGGCGTCTTCCACCATCGCAAGCGCGATGCGGTCCTTCACGCTGCCGGCGGGATTGAAGTACTCGAGCTTGGCGAGCACGCGCGCCTTGTGGCCGCGGCCTTCAGAGAAGCGGCTGATTTCAACGAGCGGCGTGTTGCCGACGAGTTCGGTGATCTTGCTGTAAACGGTCATGATGGAAACTCCCCTGATTGCCTTGCGGCTTGTTGATTACGGTAAGGACACATTCTGCGCGGCCTGCGGCGTCACCGTGCCCAGAATTGCTGACAGTTTTATGACAGTTTTGTCCGAGTTGTAGTAAGTCGCGTAATGCACGGTGTTGGCGAGCACACGCTGCACGTAGTTGCGGGTTTCCGTAAAGGGGATGGTTTCCGCGAAGACGGCGCCTTCGATCGCCCGGTCGAGTTTTCCGCGCCACGCCGCCGAACGGGATGGTCCGGCGTTGTAGGCGGCGGTGGCAAGCGGCATGCTGCCTTCAAAGGCGTCGGCGACGAGCTTCAAATAGCGGCAGCCGATCGTGAGGTTGGTGGCCGTGTCCGTGAGCTTTTCGTCTTCAAAGCCTTCCATGGCGGTGTGCGCCGCCACCCAGCGGGCCGTGCGCGGCATCACCTGCATCATGCCTTGAGCGCCCACGGGGCTTCGCGCCAATTGCACGAAGCGGGACTCCTGACGGATGAGGCCGTAGACCCAGGCGGGGCTGAGCTCCGCCGCGGCCGCCGCGTTTTCAATTTCCGCTTGATGCGGCCGTGGATAGCGCTGTGAGAAAACGAAGGCCGGCGTGGACTCCGAGGTGTTGATCTCTCGGTGAAAGAGCTGCGCTTCGCCAGCAAAGGACGCCAGATTGAGCCGATCCTCCGTCTTGAGATGCCGCAGCGCCCAGTTCCATTCGCGGTTGCCTTCGGCGTTGAGGTCCAGGTTGTAGAAGCTCATGGCGCGGCGTATGGCAGGGTTCTTCAGCCAGCGGCCGCTGTCCGCCGGGGGCGCTTCGCGGCTCGCTGCCGGATAGGGCTGTCCCAGAGCTTCGCAGGCGAGCAGGCCGTAAAACTCGGGGTGCGACTTGAGGCTGGAAAAGAGCTGGCGGGCTTCCCGATGGCGGCCGAGGGCTTCCAGTCCGCGGGCGCGCCAGTAGACCCAGGCGTCGCTCTTTTTCACGTCCGCCGGAAGCCGGTTGATGGCAGCGAGAGTTTTTGTCCAGTTGCCGGCGCGAAGCGCCGCGCGGGCGTTCCAGGTGAGAATGGCTGTTTTGCCGACCGTGTCGGGCGCCGTGCCGAGCGTTTTTCCGGCGCGGGCAAAGTAGGCGGGCGCGGTAGCGTCAAGATTGAGCGAGGCTTCGTAGGCGAGGCGGCTCCAGAGCAGGGAGCGTCTTGCGGGCGAAAGGCGCTTGTCCACGGCTTCGGCGATTTTCACCGCTGCTTTGTTGTCGGCGGAAGCGAGCCGAAGCGAGGCGGCCAGCAGCAGGGCGGCCGGCTCGCGCTGCAGGCGCTTCGCATGCTGCTTGTACCACTTGGCGGGGTTGGCGAGCAGAGCGGCGAGCGCCTTTTTGCCGACAGGAAGCAGCTTGGCGTCGGTTTTGGTCACCAGCTCTCGGGCCGGATTGAAGCGCTTTTGTTGCAGCAGAAGAAGGAAGACGGACCAGGAGGCTTTGGGCGAGGCTTCGAGGTAGGCGCTTCTTAACTTGCCGCAGGCTTTGTCCCCCGGGCGCGCTGTATTTTGCAGAACGTTGTGCGCCGCCGTCAGCGCCTGAGCCAGTCCCTTTTTCGTCTTGACGGCGGCTTCAAGCGCAAAGCGCGTCTTGCTGCAGACGATGTCGCTTTCGTTCTGATTCCAGTCGAGCTGGCGGTAAAGCGCATGGAATCGTTCGGCGTCGCCCGCGTCGGCGGCGATGCGGGCCCAGTCGGTTCGAGCGCGCTCCACGATGTAGTCGCCTCGATGCCGGCGGATGAACTGCTCCATGGCCTTTTGAAGCTCGGCGTCCGACGGCGTCTTGGCAAGCTGCAAAAGAAGATTCCACAGCTCGGGGTAGGCCGAGAGCTCGTGGCGGCGCAGGCCTTCCAGACCGGAGGCGACGGATTCCGCGTCGCGCTTTTGATAGGCGCGGTAGGTGTTGATGAAGAGTGTGTCAGCCGCCGGATCTTCGGAGGTCAAAGCGACAGCAGAAGCTGGCGGCGTTTTTTCCGTGCGCTGGGGCTCCGCTGCGACGGGAGCCGTCGACGACTTGGGTTTCTCCACCGGTGCAACGGCCGTTTTCTTTTGGGAGCCGGATGCCGCGGGCTCAGCGGGCGTCCGAACGTTCCCGACGGGCGAGGGCGCTGTCTTTGGCGTTGTCACGTTGACGGCCGGCTTTTCGGCGGGCACTACGACGACGCTGGCGTCTGGAATGGCGTAGGTGAGGACGGCATTGTCAGCGTCGTTCGGACCAGCAAGATCGGGCGCCTGACGGGAGACCGCCGCCTGCGCGGGCGTCAGCTCGACGGCGAGCGCTGTGTCGGCGGAGAAGACGCTAAAAAGCGCCAGAGCGGAAGCAAGAGCTGCCGGGCGAGTGAGAAAGCGGGAAAACACTGTAGGCATCTTGATGGGAGCGCGGGCAAAATTTCCCTTTATCTTAAACAGTTCGATCCCTCATGCAATCCACGAGCAACACGGATTCCGATGAACGCCAGAGGCTGCGCCGGCAGTTCCTGCGCCTGAGGCAGACAGTGACGCAGGAAAACCCTCTCGCTGAAGCGCGTCTTGCGGCGGCCGTTCAGTGGTGGCTCAGCAGCTCGTCCGGTCGCTGCGCCGGGGTTTATTCGCCCTTTCGCGGCGAGCCCGACGTGCGTCCTGGGGTGGAATCGGCCGGACTGGCGCTGGCTTATCCTGTGGTGGATGACAAGGCGGGCGGCCGGATGCACTACCTGCGGGTGACGGCGGACACGACGTTTGTTGCGGGGGCTTACGGCATCTTGGAGCCGCAGGGTGGCGAAGTCGTCGTGCCGGACATCCTGTTTTCTCCCTGTGTCGCCGTGACGCCGGCGGGCTTTCGGCTGGGCAATGGCGGCGGCTTCTTTGACCGATACCTCGCGAAGTTTGCGGAGGCGAAGGTGCATCCTGTCACGGTGGCAGTGGCCTACGACGCTTTGGTGACGGAGGCCTTTCAGCCTCAGGCGCATGACGCCGCCTTTGACTGGATTGCGACGGAATCCGGAGTGCGGCGGAGCGGCTGTTTATAATCAGATAATTTAGTAGCACAATTTGGACAGATGATGACAGAACAAGACAAGGCGCCGGCGTCCATTTTCTTGATCGGCATGATGGCAAGCGGCAAGAGCACCGTCGGACGGTGCATCGCCGAAAAGCTGGGCTGGGATTTTTTTGACGTGGATCGGGAAATCGAAGCCTCCACCGGCGTTTCCATTGCCTACATTTTTGAGAAAGAGGGCGAGGCGGGCTTTCGCAGCCGGGAGACGGCGAAGATGGCGGAGTTGACGCACCGGCCTCGCACGGTGGTGGCAATGGGGGGCGGCGCTCCGATGTTTGAGGTGAACCGCAAGCTTTTGAAGCGCGGGCTGGTGGTGTATCTGACGAGCACCGTGTCTGATGTTCTGGAGCGCACGCGCTGCGACAAGAGCCGGCCGCTGCTGCAGGCGGAGGATCCGGTCGCCCGCGTGAGAAAGCTGCTTTTGGAGCGAGACCCGGTTTATGAGGCGATGGCTGACGTCAAGGTGGCCACCTCCCGCACGCATCCTCAGGTGGTGGCGGACCGGATTCTGGCGCTGGAGGCGGTTCAGGCGGCTGTGGCCGCAGGCAATGCGACGCAGAAAAAGGAACAGAAGCAATGAGAACTTACACGGTGGAGCTGGGAGAACGCTCCTATCCGATTCACATCGGCAGCGGCGCGCTCGCGATGATCGGCGACGAAGTGAAGCGCCTCCAGGCGACTCGCGTTCTGGTGGTGACCAATACGACGGTGGGGCCGCTCTACGAAAAGACGGTGATGGACAGCCTCAGGGCGTCGGTTCCCGAGGTGCCGGCGGCGGTTTGTCGTCTGCCGGACGGCGAGGCCTACAAAGACTTGGCGCACGTCGAAGAGATTCTGTCGGCGGCGTCTGAGGCGGGGCTTGATCGCCGCAGCCTCATGGTGGCGCTGGGGGGCGGCGTCGTGGGCGACATGACGGGGTTCGCCGCCGCGATGTGGATGCGCGGCATTCGCTTCATTCAGATTCCGACGACGCTGCTCGCGCAGGTGGACAGCAGCGTGGGCGGCAAGACGGGCGTGAATCTTCCGGCCGGGAAGAACTTGATCGGCGCTTTTCATCAGCCCGCTTCTGTGCTGATCGATCCGACGGTGCTGAAGACGCTGCCGGCGCGCGAAGTGAGCGCCGGGCTGGCGGAAGTCATCAAGTACGGCTTCTTGGGGGACGCTTCCTTTGTGGCGCGGCTTGAGGCGGACATGCCCCAGCTTCGGGCGCTCGACTTTGACGTCGTGGAGCAGACGGTGGAGCACTGCTGCCGCATGAAGGCGGAGATCGTGCACGAGGACGAGCGGGAGGGCGGCGTGCGCGCCAAGCTCAACCTCGGCCACACGTTCGGTCATGCCGTGGAAAAGCTCAGCGGCTACGGCACGTACCTGCACGGCGAGGCGGTCGGCGTCGGCACGGTGATGGCGGCGGACTTGTCGCGTCGCCTGGGGAATCTTTCGGCGGCGGACGCGGACCGAATCACGGCGCTCGTGCGGGCGGCGGGACTGCCGACGCGCGTAGAGGGGCTTGAGGCGGAGGCGGCCTATCGCGCCATGCAGGGAGACAAGAAGAGCGTCGGCGGCACGATCCGCTTCATTGTGATGAAGTCGATCGGCGACACCGTCATTCAAACGGTGGACCGCGGCGTGGTGTTTGACGTGATGCACGCGGCTGGCTGGACATAGCGGGGAGGCGGCAATCTCAGAGAGGCTCGGATTTTCCGGGCCTTTTCATTTTGGGCGTTGTGGACTTTTTGGCTACAACGCACTGCTTAGGTGCAATGGCAGTGAGCGCAAGGCTCCCATCCCCTGAATGCGCGATATGTAGCGGGAACCGCTTAATTGTCGAAAATAGGTTCTGAGCACGGCGCCAAACTGTATCCCCCTTCGCCCGTCGAACCCCCTCAAATTGGCGGGCGCGAGACTAGAACAACAGCCACATTTGCATCAGGGAGGCACCACATGCCTGAATCGCGTGAAGAAGCCCGAAAAGAGGCGGCGCAGAAAGGGTTGTACAGCGAACAGTTTGAACACGACGCCTGCGGCGTCGGCTTTGTCGCTGATCTGAAGGGGCGCGTGTCGCACAAGACGATTTCAGACGCGCTTTCCATTCTCCGCAATCTCGATCACCGCGGCGCCGTGGGCGCCGATCCGCTCTGCGGCGACGGCGCAGGCATTCTCATTCAGATTCCCGATGCCTTCTACCGCGCCGAAATGGCCGCGCAGGGCGTGACGCTGCCTGCGCCGGGCGACTACGGCGTGGGCATGATCTTCCTGCCGCAGGAAGCCGCCAGCCGCGCCGCCTGCGAGGAGGAGCTCGAGCGCTCCGTCCGCCGCGAGGGGCAGATTGTCCTCGGCTGGCGCGACGTGCCGGTGGATCGAACGCTCGAGATGAGCCCGACGGTGAAGGCGAGCGAGCCGGTGATTCGTCAGATCTTCATCGGCCGCGGTCCGGACGTCATGGTGCAGGACGCCCTGGAGCGAAAGCTCTACGTCATTCGCAAGACGGCGTCTCATCGCATCAACGCCTTGAAGCTCAAGCACGGGGCGGAATACTTCGTTCCCTCCATGAGCACCCGCACGGTGGTCTACAAGGGGCTGCTCCTGGCGGGACAGGTGGGCGAGTACTACCTCGATCTCAAGAACGAGGCCGTGAAGTCGGCGATCGCCGTCGTTCATCAGCGCTTCTCCACGAACACCTTCCCTGCCTGGGCGCTGGCGCACCCGTACCGCTACATCGCGCACAACGGCGAAATCAATACGGTGAAGGGAAACTACAACTGGATCTGCGCGCGGGAAAACACCTGGCACTCGGCGGTGCTCGGCGATGATGTGAAGAAGCTCACGCCGCTCATCTACGAAGGACAGTCCGACACGGCGAGCCTCGACAATGCGCTGGAGCTTCTCGTGATGTCCGGCTACCCGCTCTCGCAGGCGGTGACGATGCTCGTGCCGGAGGCGTGGGAGAAGTCCGCCGTCATGGACCCCGACCGCCAGGCGTTCTACGCCTACTATGCGCCGATGATGGAGGCCTGGGACGGTCCGGCCGCCATCGTCTTCACGGACGGCGTGCAGATCGGCGCGACGCTCGATCGCAACGGTCTGCGTCCGGCTCGATTCATGCTTACCGACGACGACAAGGTGATTCTGGCGAGCGAAGCCGGCACGGTGCCGGTGCCCGAGGCGCGCATCAAGAAGAAGTGGCGCATCGAGCCGGGGAAGATGCTCCTGATCGACACGGTGCAGGGGCGCATCATTGACGACGCCGAGATCAAGAACCAGATTGCGCTCGCGAAGCCGTACCGCGAGTGGGTGGAGCGCCTCAATCTGAGGCTCTCTGACTTGGAGGGCGGCAAGATTGACGAAGCCGCCGAAGGCGTTCCGGCGGACCGGCTTTTTGAATTGCAGAAGGCGTTTGCGCTCACGCAGGAAGACGTGGATGTGGTGCTGACGCCCATGGCCGAAAAGGGCGCCGAGCCCATCGGCAGCATGGGCAATGACGTGGCGCTGCCGGTGCTCTCAAAGAAAGACCAGTCGTTCTTTGACTACTTCAAGCAGCTCTTTGCGCAGGTGACGAATCCGCCGATCGATCCGATCCGTGAAGAGCTCGTGACGAGCCTCATCAGCTTCATCGGCCCCAAGCCCAATCTTCTGGACGTGAACAACGTCAACCCGCCGCGCCGCATCGAAGTGATGCAGCCGGTGCTGGTGGAAAAGGACATGGCCAAGCTCCATGCCATTGCCGACTACACCGCCGGCAAGTTCCGCAGCAGCGTGATTGACATTACGTATCCGGCCGCCTGGGGCAGCGCCGGCGTTGAGGCGCGCCTGGCGGGGCTGTGCGCTCAGGCCGTGGATGCGGTGAAGAAGGGATTCAACATTCTGATCGTCTCCGACCGGGCGGTGAGCCGTGAGCGCGTGGCGATTCCGGTGCTTCTCGCGGTGAGCGCGCTGCATCAGCATCTCATTGCCGAAGGGCTGCGCACGGACGTGGGGCTTGTCGTGGATTCGGGCGCCGTCGCTGAAACGCATGACGTGGCGCTTTTGATGGGCTACGGCGCGGAGGCGGTGCACCCCTTCCTTGCGCTGGCAACGCTGCGAGCGGGCGCGGCGCAGCGCGGCGCGAGCGCCGACGAAGCGGTGGCGCACTACGTCAAGGCGCTGGGCAAGGGCCTCACCAAGGTTATGGCGAAGATGGGCATTTCGACGCTGATGAGCTATCGAGGCGCCCGCATCTTTGAAGCCGTCGGTCTCAAGAGCGATTTCGTGGATCACTATTTCCACGGCACGGCGACGCGCGTGGAGGGCATCGGCCTCTTTGAAGTCATGCAGGAGGCGGTCAACAAGCACCGCGCGGCCTACGGCATCAATCCCGATCTTCGCGGCGAACTCGCCGTGGGCGGCCAGTACGCCTGGCGTCCCGAGGGCGAGGAGCACATGTGGACGCCGGAGGCGGTGGTGAAGCTGCAGCGCGCGGCGCGCGAGAAGAACTACCAGACGTATCGCGAGTACGCGGACATCATCAATGATCAGAGCCGGCGGCAGATGACGCTTCGCGGCCTGCTCGACTTCAACCGGGACGGCGTGAAGCCGATTCCGCTCGAAGAAGTGGAGCCCGCCAAGGAAATCGTGAAGCGTTTTGCAACGGGCGCCATGAGCATGGGCTCCATTTCGGCGGAAGCCCACGCCACGCTGGCGGTGGCGATGAATCGCATCGGCGGCATGTCCAACACGGGCGAAGGCGGCGAAGATCCGCGCCGCTACGAGGCGGAGTTGAAGACCGGCCGCTCGCAGGTGAAGGCGGGGCAGACGCTGGCGGACATTCTGGGCCATGACCGCATCGTGGCGGAGGTGCCGCTTGAAGAAGGCGACAGCCTGCGCTCCCGCATCAAGCAGGTGGCTTCGGGACGCTTCGGCGTGACGGAGCAGTACCTCGTGAGCGCGGACCAGATCCAGATCAAGATGGCCCAGGGCGCCAAGCCCGGCGAAGGCGGCCAGCTGCCCGGCCACAAGGTCTCGGAATACATCGCGGAGCTGCGCTACTCCGTGCCCGGCGTGGGACTCATTTCGCCCCCGCCGCACCACGACATTTACTCCATCGAGGATCTGGCGCAGCTCATTCATGACTTGAAGAACGCCAACAGCCGCTCGGACATTTCCGTGAAGCTCGTGAGCGAAACGGGCGTCGGCACGGTGGCGGCGGGCGTCGCGAAGGCGAAGGCGGATCACATCGTGATTTCCGGTCATGACGGCGGCACGGGCGCGAGTCCCATCTCGTCCGTGAAGCACGCTGGCAGCTGCTGGGAGCTGGGGCTCTCGGAAACGCAGCAGACGCTGGTGCTGAATCGGCTGCGCGACCGCGTCACGCTGCAGATCGACGGACAGATCAAGACTGGTCGCGACGTGGTGGTCGGGGCCCTGCTGGGCGCCGACGAGTTCGGCTTTGCCACGGCGCCTTTGGTGGTGGAAGGCTGCCTCATGATGCGCCACTGCCATTTGAACACCTGTCCGGTGGGCATTGCCACGCAGGATCCTGAATTGCGCAAGCGCTTCAAGGGACGCCCGGGCCATGTGGTGAACTACTTCTTCTTTGTGGCGGAGGAAGTTCGCGAGATCATGGCGTCGCTGGGCATCGCGAAGTTTGAAGACTTGATCGGGCGCAGCGATCTTCTGAAGCAGATCGATGTCAAGAACAACCCGAAGGCCTCTGGCGTCGATCTGTCTCGCGTGCTGTGGCGTCCTGAAGCCGAGAGCGCGGCCTGCCGTCACAGCGGCGCGCAGGATCACAAGCTCGAAGCTTCGCTTGATGCGACGCTTCTGCCGAAGCTCTCCGCCGCCATTGAACGCGGCGAACGTGTGGAGCTCGTGACGGAGATTCGCAACGTGAACCGCACGGTGGGCACGCAGATTTCGGCGGCGTTGGTGCGCCGCTGGGGAGCGGCTGGGCTGCCGGACGACACACTGCATTTGGAATTCCACGGCACGGCGGGCCAGTCCTTTGGCGCTTTTGCCGCGAAGGGCATGACGCTGGACCTGGTGGGCGAAGCCAACGACTACGTCGGCAAGGGGCTTTCCGGCGCTCGCCTCATCGTTCGCGCGCCGGCCGACTTCCACGGCATTCGCAGTGAAAACATCATTGCCGGCAACACGACGCTCTATGGCGCCACAAGCGGTGAAGCGTATTTCAACGGCGTCGTCGGCGAACGCTTCGCCGTGCGTCTTTCGGGCGCCGAAGCGGTGGTGGAAGGCACGGGCGACCATGGCTGCGAATACATGACGGGCGGCACGGCGGTGGTGCTTGGCAAGACGGGCCGCAACTTTGCGTCAGGCATGTCGGGCGGCATTGCCTTCGTCTTTGATGAAGACGGCGACTTTGAATCTCATTGCAATACGGAAATGGTGGCGCTGGAGCGCGTCGTGAGCACGGAGGAGCAGGCGAGAATGAGCTGCCGCGCCTCCTGGCATCAGCAAGAGAGCGATGAAGAGCTGCTGAAGCGCTTGATCGGAAATCATTGGAAGTACACAGGCTCGGCTCTCGCGGAGAAGCTGCTGGCGCACTGGGCGAGCTCCAGAGCGCGCTTTGTGAAGGTCATTCCGCTGCAGTATCGGGCGGTTCTGGCGGCTCGGGCTCAGAAGGGAGAATAACCATGGCACAGAAAGAAAAGCTCGTCCGCATTGAAGTGGGCCATGCGCCGGTGGAAGAGCGCATCAAGCATTTCCATGAGTTCACGATTCCGCTTTCCGAAAAGGAAGCGTCGGCGCAGGCTGGACGGTGCCTGCACTGCGGGACGCCCTTTTGCTCAAGCCAGTGTCCGCTGCACAATCGGCCGGTGGACTTCAACAAGCTCGCCGCCGAAGGGCGCTGGCATGCGGCGTGGGAAGCGCTTGCGGCCACCAATTCCTTCCCGGAATTCACGTCGCGGGTTTGCCCCGCGCTCTGCGAGTCCGGCTGCGCGCAGCGATTGCTGGAAGGCGAAGGCGTCGGCATTCAGTCGGTGGAGCGCACGATCATCGATCGCGCTTGGAAATCGGGCTGGGTGACGCCGCAGCCGGCGCTGTCCCGCACGGGAAAGCGCGTGGCGGTTGTTGGCTCGGGACCGGCGGGACTCGCTTGCGCTCAGCAGCTCGCTCGTGTTGGCCATGAAGTGACGGTTTTTGAAAAATCGGAAAAGGCTGGCGGCTTGCTGCGCTACGGCATTCCTGATTTCAAGCTCGCGAAGGAGCTCATTGACCGGCGCGTCGCCCAGATGCAGGCGGAAGGCGTCACGTTTGAAACGTCGACGGCGGCCGGCGTGAAGGCCTTTGAAGCCGGCATCCACAATCCGGCCAAGAAATTTGTGACGGCCGACAAGCTTCGCAAGGACTTTGACGCGGTGGTGCTCGCCTGCGGTTCGGAAACGCCGCGCGACTGGGCGTTGCCGGGGAGAAATGCCAAGGGCGTGACGTATGCGCTGGATCTGCTCATCGGACAGAATCAGGCGAATGCCGGAGAAGTGAAGGCGGCTCCGGTTTCCTGCCGCGGCTGCGACGTGATTGTGTTGGGCAGCGGCGACACCGGCAGCGACTGCATTGGCGTGGCGCGCCGGCAGGGCGCCGGGCGCATTGTTCAGGTTGCCCGCTCGCCCGAGCCGCCCAAGACGGCGGATGTTCAGAAGACCTGGCCTCAGCCGGCGCATGTGCTGAAGACCTCGACTTCGCAGGAAGAAGGCTGTGAACGGCTCTGGAGCCTGATGGCGAAGGAGTTCCTGGTGGATGACAAGGGCGCTGTGCGCGGCGTGAAGTTTGCCAAGCTGGAATGGACGGTTGACAAGACGACCGGCCGCCGGGTCTCGAAGGAAGTGCCGGACAGCTTTGTGGAGATTCCAGCGCAGCGCGTGTTGCTCGCCATTGGTTTTGCGCAGCCGTCGTCGGCGCTTTTGAAGGCGTTTGGCGTGGCGGCGGACAAGCGGGGCAACGTCGCGGCGGAAAAGGAGACGGGGGATTCGCCCTTTGCTACGACAGCCGAAGGCGTGTTTGCCTGCGGCGACGCCCGCCGAGGCCAGTCATTGGTGGCCTATGCCATGCATGAAGGCCGCTGCTGCGCGGCGGCGGTGGATCGCTTCCTCATGAAGGAGACTTCCGAGCTTCCTTGCGCCTGAGGCGGAAGATTGGATTTGACAAACGAAGTCCTGCCGGGGATGGCCTCGGCAGGACTTTGTTGCATCAGCCCTTGAGCCATGCCTTGCCGAGCGTCGTCGGCTTTTCAAGCGTTGCGGTGGAGCGAACGGAGTGCTCCTTGCCGATCAGGATGGCCCAGACCAGCAGGGCGTCGTCGCGGAAGGCATGGATCACCATTTCGTCGCCGTCGGAGTAGCGGGAGAGGAGTTGATTCAGGTTGTCGTTGCGGATGCGAACGCCGTCCACGGCAATGAGCAGGTCATTGGGGGAGATGCCGGCCCATTGCCCGGCTTCCTGATCAAAGACCGTCTTGACGAGAAAGCCCGCCTCCGTGCCTCGGCCGTTGATGCCGAGGAGGCTGCGCACTTTGTCGCGCTCCGTGACGGTGAAGGCGAGTCCCAGCGGCTTGAGGGCCTTTTCATAGTCCACGGGCGCCGTGGTGCGCGTGAGTTCCGTGAGGCGCTTTTCAAACGACTGGCCCGTGACGGCTTCAAAGGCGGCGGCGATGGTTTCAAACGTCTCGCCGGCGTATTTCTTGCCGGCGGCGCGGAACCGGGCCCAGAGGTGGCGCATGACGTCATCGAGCGACTTCTTGCCCTTCGTCAGGCTGCGGATTTCAGCGTCCAGCACGAGGGCGGCGAGGGCGCCCTGCTTGTAGTAGGAGACGGAGGCGTTCGGCGTGTTGGCGTTGGGCTTGTAGAACTTCACCCAAGTGTCAAAGCTTGCTTGCGAGAGCGACTGGACGGACCGAGCGTTGGTTTCCAGAACGGCCTTGAAATTGACAGTGAGAAGCTTTGCGTAGCCCTTGTCATCGGTGAAGCCGGCGCGGCGAACCATCAAGTCGTCGTAGTAGCTCGTGAAGCCTTCAAAGAACCAGAGCAGTTCCGTTGTCACTTCGCGGGAGAAGTCGATGCCGATGAATTCCGCGGGCTTCAGACGCTTGACGCTCCAGGTGTGGAAGTACTCATGCGCTACGAGGCTGAGGAACTGCAGATAGTCTTCCGTGCGCTCCTTGTCGTGCACGGAAGGCAGACATTTGGACGGAATCTGAAGAACGGAGGAGGTTCGGTGTTCGAGGCCGCCGTAGCCGTTGGACGTGACGTTGACAAGAAACACATACTCTTTGACCGGGGACTTCTGTGTCTCGGGTTCGAAGAAAGCGATTTCGCGAGCGCAGAGCGCTTCAATGTCGGCGGCCGTTTTTTCGGCGTCGAAATTGACGGGCAGATCGGAGAGCACGATGTCGTGACGGACGCCGCAGGGCTTGACCGTCAAAACGGTGAAGTCTCCGAGCTCCACCGGGCAGTCGATGAGTTCGTCGTAGTCGGCGGCTTCATAGGCGCCCCAGCCGAAGCGAGGCGTGCCCTTGGCGCGCTTCAAGGACGTGGCGACCTTCCAGTCGGTTTGTTCGGCGCGGACGGCGGCGTCCGGTTCCCGGATGGTGACGGCGATCTTTTCTTTTTCCATGCCCTGCACGGCCATGAAGACGCAGCCAGGGTTGAAGAAGCCGCGGCATTCGTCAAGGTAGGCCGTGCGCACGGAGGTGTCGAAGGCCCAGACTTCATAAAAGACTTGGAGCTCAGCTTTTGCTTTGACCGCTCCCGTGGTGACGCGCCACGTCGTCTTGTCCGTCTTTTCAATGGCGACCGGCTTGCCGGCGAGACGCGCGGACACCTTCTGAATGTTTCCAGCGAAGTCGCGGATCAGGTAGGAGCCGTTGATCCAGGTGGGGAGTCGAAGAAACACTTCGCCAGAGGCGGGGCACGGCAGCGTGATGCCGACGATGAAAAGATGGGCTTCGGGATCAAGAGGGCTGATGTCGTAGCGCAGCATGAGGAGAAACTCCGGTCGAATCGAGGCGGCGCAGCCATAAAAAGGCGGCCGAATCGAGAGAAAAAGTACGAAAACCGGATTCTAGACTTGACAAGCGGCGAAAAAGTCGGCAAAGTGCGCCCCCTTCGCCGCTCGACGGGCGACGAAGAAGACAAAAGCAAGGCGTTTGAAGTGGAGCGGAAGCAACGCTTCGGGAAGCGAAAAACAAAAAGTTCACTTCCAGACTTGCAAAACGGATCTGACCTCTGTATGATGCCGATCCTTGTCGCGAAACAGCGGCAACGCTCTTTAAAAATTTGAACAGACGAACCGATAAGCGTGGGTACTGACGATTGAATCTTCTTTGAAAAGAGAGGACTCGAAAAAAATCGGAAGTACTCACTAAGCCAAAGAAAAGACATTAACTTGTCATTTCTGCGAGTCGAAATGAGTACGACCAAAAAGTAACAGAGATCAAAGTGAAGAGTTTGATCCTGGCTCAGATTGAACGCTGGCGGCATGCCTTACACATGCAAGTCGAACGGCAGCGCGGGAGCTTGCTCCTGGCGGCGAGTGGCGAACGGGTGAGTAATACATCGGAACGTGTCCGTTTGTGGGGGACAACCATCCGAAAGGATGGCTAATACCGCATAAGACCTGAGGGTGAAAGCCGGGGACCGCAAGGCCTGGCGCAGACGGAGCGGCCGATGATTGATTAGCTAGTTGGCGGGGTAAAGGCCCACCAAGGCGACGATCAATAGCTGGTCTGAGAGGACGACCAGCCACACTGGAACTGAGACACGGTCCAGACTCCTACGGGAGGCAGCAGTGGGGAATTTTGGACAATGGGGGCAACCCTGATCCAGCCATGCCGCGTGCGGGAAGAAGGCCTTCGGGTTGTAAACCGCTTTTGTCAGGGACGAAAAGGGATTGGTTAAGAGCTGATTCTGCTGACGGTACCTGAAGAATAAGCACCGGCTAACTACGTGCCAGCAGCCGCGGTAATACGTAGGGTGCAAG
>CAVJUB010000003.1:0-68486 GCA_963652545.1 Hallella faecis
CCGGTTGGGGGGACCGCCGTTTTTGCTGGGCGCCGAAACGAAAATCCCCCGCTTGGAGCGGGGGATCGAAGACGGCGGCGAGGCCGTCGTTATTCCGAGAGAAGGGACTTCGCCTTGGCTTTCGAGGCGTTGTAGGCGTCCTTCGTGCCTTGCTTCGTTTTCTCCCAGGCGCTGCTTGCGGCGTCGCTCGTCTTGGAAGAAGCGCTCGACGCGCCGGACTTCGTCTTGTCCCAGGCCTTGGCGGCGCCTTCCTTGGTCTTTGACCAGGCGCTGCTCGCGGCGTCGCTCGTCTTGGAAGAAACGCTCGACGCGCCGGACTTCGTCTTGTCCCAAGCTTTGGCGGTGCCTTCCTTCGTCTTCGACCAGGCGTTTGAAGACGCCTTCTTCGTGGCGTTCCAGCTGTCGGAGGCGTCCTTCTTCAGGGTGCTCACGCCCGACTTGATGTCGTCCGTCATCGTGGTTTCCGCGGAGGCGGCGCCGACGCAGAGAAAAGCGGCGCAGGCGGCCGCGGTCAGAACTTTCTGAAAGGTCATGGCGTATCAGGCCTTGTGGTAGGAGGTGACGAGCTCGACTTCTTCCTTGGCGCCAAGGAAGACGGCGACGCGCTGGTGAAGCTTCTCGGGCTCAATGGAGAGAATGCGCTGATGGCCGTTCGTCGCGCAGCCGCCCGCTTGTTCAACGAGCCAGCTCATGGGATTGGCTTCGTACATGAGGCGAAGCTTGCCGGGCTTGGCGGGATCGCGGTTGTCGCGCGGGTACATGAAGATGCCGCCGCGGTTGAGGATGCGATGCACTTCGGCCACCATGGCGGCCACCCAGCGCATGTTGAAGTCCTTGCCGCGCACGCCCGTCTTGCCCGCGAGGAGCTCTTCGACGTAGCGCTTCACCGGGGCCTCCCAGTGGCGCATGTTGGACATGTTGATCGCGAACTCCTTGGCGGCGGGGGCGATCGTCACCTTTTCGGCGGTGAGGAAGTACTCGTTCTTGGCGAGGTCGAGCGTGAAGACCACGACGCCGCGGCCCACGGTGAAGACCATCTGGGTCTGCGGCCCGTAGATCACGTAGCCGCCCGCGAGCTGGTTTTCGCCCTTTTGCAGGAAGTCGGCGTCAGTGACGTCGTGCGTGGCGCCGCGCGGGCTCGGAATCACGGAGAAGATGGTGCCGATCGAGACGTTGATGTCGATGTTGCTCGAGCCGTCGAGGGGGTCAAAGCAGATGAGGTAGGGGCCGACTGGTTCGCCAGCGGGGACGGCGAGCGCGTGGTCCATCTCTTCGCTTGCCATGCCGGAGAGCGTCCCCGGGGCGAACTTCAAGAGGTCGCTGCACATCATCTCGTTGCTGATCACGTCGAGCTTCTTCTGGTCTTCGCCCTGCACGTTCTCGCTGCCGGCGAGGCCGAGCTCGCCCGCGATCGGGGCGCTCGCCACTTCGGCGCTGATCGCCTTGGAGGTTTCTGCGACGGCAAGGAGAAGCTGCTTCAGCGCTTCGGGAAGGCCGTTCTCCGCCACTTCGCGGGAAAGGTAGTCATTAAGAGTCTGGGCCATGTGGTCACCCTGAAAAATCAAAAATTGGTTGGATCAGCGGAAGTTGAGCGCCTTGTCGACGATCTCGCGCACGCCGGGCGACAAGGTCTTCATCTGCGCGATGCGCGCCAGGGACTTGTGCATGAGCTTGGCGCGGCGCGGTTCGAACCGGCGCCAGTTGTCCAGAGCGCGTGCAAGACGCGCCGACACGTGCGTGTTGATGGCGTCGGTCTTTTTCACCATCTCTTCCCAGAAGAGATAGCCCTCGCCGTCGGCGCGGTGGAATTCCGCGAGATTGTTCGTCATGAAGGCGTTGAGGAGCGCGTAGACGTTGTTGGGGTTCGCAAGCGAAAAGACGCCGGTGTCCATCAGAGCCTTCACGCGGGTGAGGACGGACGCTTCGCCGGGGGAGGCGACGGCGGTCGCCTGCACCGTGAACCACTTGTTGATGAGGAGCGGATCCTGATACCAGCGGTTGGCGGCGTCGTTGAGAACGTCCACCTTCGCCGGGCTCTGGCTGTTGACGATCATCTGCAGGGCGGAAAGCTGGTCGGTGAGGTTGTCGCCGTTGTCAAACTGGTCGCGCGCCGTGAGAAGCGCCTTGGCGTTGCCGCCTGCGAGCCAGTAGTCGAGCGCCGTGTTCTTGAGGGCGCGCTTGCCGGCCTGGCGGGCTTCCGGGTCGTAGTTCCCGGGCGTGAAGTTCTTCAGCACCTGGGCGGACAAGTCGGCGCTCAAGTGGCTGCCGAGCGAGGCGATCGCGGCGCAGCGCACGCGGCGGATCGTGTCCGGATTGATCATCGTGCGCGTCTGCGAGATCGTCCGCTCCGAAGGCATCGTGAGAACGACCGAGCGGAACTGCGGCGACAGGTTGTCGTCGTTCAGAATCTGGCGGAAGGTCTCCATCCAGTCGTCGGGCACCGGAATGTCTTCGCCGCGCTCGGCGGCGTCGATCATTTCGCCGAGGCACATGAGCGAGAGCCGCTCGAAGGCTTCGGCGCGGTTGAAGGCGTCGCTGTCGTGGCAGGCGAGGAACGCGAGCTCGCCGCGGGTGTAGGGGAAGTCAAAGATGACGGGCGCCGAGAAGCCGCGCCCCAGCGAGAGCACGGGATTTTCCGGCACGTTCTTGAACACCCATTCGTCGGCTTCGTCGCGAAGGATGAGCGTCTTTGTTTTTTCAGGGGACGCTTCGGGCGCGTCAGCCAAGACGAGGTTCATGTCGTTGCCGCGGCTGTCAAGCAACCCGATCGTGATCGGAATGACGAGCGGGAGCTTTTCCTTCTGGTCGGCGGTCGCGGGCGTCGCCTGACGGGCGCGGATCGTGAGCGTGCGCGTCGTTTCGTCGTAGGTCGGCGCTTCGATCGTCACGCGGGGCGTGCCCGACTGAGACCACCAGCGGGCGAACTGCGAGAGGTCCGTTTCATTGGCGGCCGCCATGGCGCGGATGAAGTCGTCGCAGGTGACGGCGCTGCCGTCGTGGCGCTGGATGTAGAGGTCAAGCCCCTTTCTGAAGCCCGCCTTCCCCAGCATCGTCTGCAGCATGCGCACGACTTCCGCGCCCTTTTCGTACACCGTCATGGTGTAGAAATTATTGATTTCGCGGTAGCTGTCGGGACGGATGGGGTGCGACATCGGACCTGCGTCTTCCGGGAACTGCGCGGTGCGCAGCGCGCGGACGTCGCGGATGCGCTTCACGGCGCGGCTCGAGGCGTCGGGCGCCATGTCCATCGAGAATTCCTGATCGCGGAAGACGGTGAGGCCTTCCTTCAAGGTGAGCTGGAACCAGTCGCGCAGCGTCACGCGATCGCCCGTCCAGTTGTGGAAGTACTCGTGCCCCACGACGGACTCGATCGCGGCGTAGTCGTCGTCCGTTGCGGAAAGGGGCGAGGCCATCACGTAGCGCGAATTGAAGATGTTGAGCCCCTTGTTCTCCATGGCGCCGAAGTTGAAGTCGTCGGTCGCCACGATCATGAAGCGGTTCAAGTCGAGTTCCAGCCCGAAGCGCTCTTCGTCCCAGAAGATCGCCTTCTTGAGGCTCGTGAGCGCCCAGGCGCTCTTTTCATAATTCTTTTCGTCCGTCCAGACCTGAAGCAGGCATTCGTGGCCGTTCTTCAAGGTCACCTTCTCGCTGCGGTCCACGAAGGCGCCCGCCACCAGGGCAAAGAGGTAGCAGGGCTTCTTGAAGGGATCCTCCCAGCGCACCCAGTGACGGCCTTCGTCCTCTTCGCCGCTGTCAACGAGGTTGCCGTTGCTCAAGAGCACCGGGTAGGCCGTCTTGTCGGCGTGGATCGTCACCGTGAAGCGGCTCATCACGTCGGGGCGGTCGGGCCAGTACGTGATCGCCCGGAAGCCTTCGGCTTCGCACTGGCTCATGAAAGCGCCGCTGCTCATGTAGATGCCGGAGAGATCGGTGTTCTTCGCGGCGGAGAAGCGGTTCACGATGGTGAGCGTCGTCTGGTGGCGCACGCCGAAAATGGTGAGCGTCGTGTCCGTGAGGCGGTAGCGGTCGCTTGCGGCCGGCGCGCCGTCGATCGAAAGGCTCTCAAAAGTGAGGTTTTTGGCGTTGAGGACGAGGTTGCTCTCCCCGGACTGACGCTGAGGCGTCACCTTCATCTTGTTGGTGACGAGCGTGGATTCGGGATCGAGCACGAAGTCAAGCTCCACCGAGTCGATGGAGTGAGAGAAGGGCCGGTAGTTCCGACGGTAGACGGTGGCGGATTCAGTCACTTTTTTGAGTCCGAACAGGTAAAAGAAAAACGGCAGGATTGTAGCGCGGCAAGGCCTCGGGACGCGGGGCGCCGAGACCAATAAAAATCAAGCCCGAAGGCCGTGAGGCGTTCGGGCTCGGGGCGACTTTTTCAAGTCAGAAATCTGAAATTATTCTTCAGACTTCGCTTCTTCGGCGTCGCGGTTGTGGCCGGCGGTCGCGTGGCAGGCGATGCAGTCCGCTTCCTGCGATTCAGCCATCATCTTGTGCATCGGAGCAACCATCGGCTTGGCGGGGTTGACCTTGAAGTTGGCGAGGTCATGGCAGCCGCGGCAGTTCTGGAAGCCGGTGGAGCGGGCCCAGTTGAGATACTTCTCGGAGAGCTCGTCGCGCTTCTCGATCTGCTTGTCCATCGTGCTCATCGTGCCGCGGATCTGGCCCCAGAGGGAGGACGAGCCGCACTGCATCTTGTGGAAGAGGAGGCCCACGACCTGAGCCTGGCCGATGGAGTGCTGGGATTCATACTTCAGGTGGCAGTCCACGCAGCCCACTTCGAAGCCCGAGTGGGTCTGGCCGTGAAGGCCCTTCTTGTAGGTGGCGTAGGCATCATCCATCGAGTGGCAGAAGCTGCCGCAGAACTGGGTGGAGCCGGACCAGTGCACGACGGCCGTGCCGGCGGAGACGAGGGCGACGCCCACCACGATGCCGACGATGAGAAGGCCGCCGACAAACCACTTGCTGTTTCTGTTCATGAGAATTCTCCGTGACTCTCCGCGGGAGTCGGAGCGCCGAAATGAAAGGGGTCAGCGCCGCCGTGCGGAAAATCTGTGTTTGTTGTTGCTTCGTCGCCTGGCCGACCGAGGAAGCCGGAGACGAAGTCAGTTCAGGGCGGTATCTTAGCCGAAACAAGGCGCTCCCGTTCAGACAGCCTTAAGCTTAAAAGCGTGCGTAAAAGGGGCGTTTCACTTCTGAAAAGACGAACCCGGCGGTCAAATGTCCGCCGGGTTCAACGATAAGCGCTGGTTTGATTTAAGAATACATCCCGCGGTATTAGGTGAAAAGCCCGATGACAATGCTCTGCGCTGATAGGTTGGCTTCTGCGGTATCCCCTACGTGAAGCCCGTGGTTGCGGCGCGAGAAGCCCACGAGCGACAGGCCGCCCGCAAGGCGCAGCGTGACTTCGCCGCCTTTTTCGGCGCGGGACATCCGCACGATGGTGCCGCGCAGGATGTTGCAGCCGGCGCTGGGCGGAATGTGCGCCGCCACTTCGACGGCGGTCGCCTTGGAAAGGGCGAGCACCTTCATTCCCTGCTTGAGCCCCATGAGCTGGGCGCTTTCCTGCGTGAGGGTGGCGCGCACGGTGTTCTCTTCGTCAATCTTCAGATAGACGCGCACGCGCGCGGGGCCGTGCTCCACCTTGCTGATGACGGAGGGAAGGTGGTTTCTCATGGAGGTGCGCAGCGTGGAGGCCGAGAGGTTCGCAAGCTCCGGGAAGTGCTCGGCCTCAAAGTTCGCAAGCACGGCGGCGCGTGCGGCCGCGAGCCGCGTCGCAAGATCCACGACCTGAAGGCCGACGGGCGTGAGGCGCGTGCCGCCGCCTTTGACGCCTCCCACGGCTTTTTCGACGAGGGGGCTCCCGGTGAGGTTCGAAAGCGTTTCAATCGCCTGCCAGGCCGCCTTGTAGGAAACGCCGGCGGAGCGGGCGGCTTCGGAAATGGAGCCTGTTTCGTGAATGCGGCGAAGGATGTCCAGACGCTTGTCCACCATGCTCCCCAGCTGCTGGGTGAGGCCGATGGGGTCGGCGAGCCTGGCGTTCTCAGACGCGGGGGCCGGGGCGGCGGTTTCGAGATTTTCTGCCATGGAAGTGATGCCGAAAAGTGACGATGGAGAGAGGGATTTTATCGGGCTATTCCATGAGGGTAATGCAAAAGATGAATTACGCTGTTATCCTTACCGCCATTCCGATACGGCTGTGCGCTTCAGGCATAACGACCCGAGGGCGGCGGCAGTGTTGGAACGCGCACTGCCGATTTTTATTAAAAAGACCGGTGTCGGTCTTTTTAGGAGAAAGGAAAACACATGAAATCCATCGCTTTCAAGGCCGCGGCTGCGGCTGTTCTCGCCGCCGTTGCCTCCGGCGCTCTGGCTGACGAAATCCACGTCGCCGTCGCCGCCAACTTCACCGCGCCCGCCAAGGATCTTGCTCCGATCTTTGAACAGCAGACCGGCCACAAGGTCATCCTGAGCTTCGGCTCCACCGGCATGTTCTACGGCCAGATCAAGAACGGCGCCACCTATGACATCCTGCTCGCCGCTGACGCGAAGACCCCGAAGAAGGCCGTCGCCGAGGGCTACGGCGTGGGCAGCTCCGTCTTCACGTATGCCGTGGGCAAGCTGGTCTTCTGGTCTTCTGACGCGAGCAAGATCAAGAACGGCCAGCAGGTCGTGACGAAGGCTGACTTCAACAAGTGCGCCGTCGCCAATCCGAAGCTCGCGCCCTATGGTCTCGCCGCTTATGAAACGCTCGAGCACCTGAAGGCGATGCAGAAGGTTCAGCCCAAGTTCGTCGAAGGCGACAACATCGGCAAGACCTTCCAGTACGTGAAGACGGGCAACGCCGACGTCGGCTTCGTCGCGCTGAGCCAGGTTTACAAGGACGGCAAGTTCACGAGCGGCTCCGGCTGGATCGTTCCCGACAACTTCTACGGCAAGATTCGCCAGGACGCCGTGCTGCTGAAGAACGGCAAGTCGCTTGCCGCCGCCAACCAGTTCCTGCAGTTCCTGAAGGGACCGGAAGCCGCCAAGGTGAAGATCGCCTACGGCTACGGCGACAAGTAATCGTCTGAAGAGACAAGGCAAAAGGCGTCTGAGAGGTCAACTGTGGAAGAAATCTCCCTGGAGCCCGTGTGGCTCAGCTTGGAACTGGCGGTCGTCACGACCGTGGTGCTTCTGGCGCTCTCGGCGCCGCTTGCCTGGTGGCTCGCCCGGTCGAAAAGTCCGTGGCGCGCCCCGATCGGGGCCATTGTCACGCTGCCCCTCGTGCTGCCGCCGTCGGTGATGGGCTTTTACATCCTCGTCGCCCTCGGGCCGCACGGTCCTTTGGGACAGCTTACGCAGAGCCTGGGACTGGGGCTTCTCACCTTCACGTTCCCGGGGCTGGTGATCGGCTCCCTCGTTTATTCGCTTCCCTTCGCGGTGCAGCCCCTGCAAGGCGCCTTTGAGGCGCTCGGGGACCGGCCGATGGAAGTGGCGGCGACCTTGGGCGCGAAGCCCATCGACGCGTTCTTCTCCGTGGTGCTTCCGCTGGTGCGTCCGGGCGTCTTTACGGCGACGGTTCTCACTTTCGCGCACACCATCGGCGAATTCGGCGTCGTTCTCATGATCGGCGGCAACATCCCCGGCAAGACCCAGGTGGTGTCCACCGAGATCTACACGTTTGTGGAAGCCATGGAGTATGACAAGGCGCACATACTCGCGGGCGGCATGCTCGTCTTCTCCTTCATTGTTTTGCTGTGCCTCAGTTTCCTTAACCGCCGCGCCAAGGCTGTGAGTTTCTAAAGGAGTCGCTGTGTCTGGAATGGTTGAAGTCCGGCTCGACCGGTCGGCGGGTTTTTCGCTGGATGTCAGTTTTACGGTGCCTGATGACGGCGTCACGGCGCTTTTCGGCCCCTCGGGCTGTGGCAAGACGACGGTGCTGCGCTCGGTGGCGGGGCTGGAGCACGCCAAGGGGCGCGTCGAAATGGCGGGTCAGGTCTGGCAGGACGACGAAAAGAAGATCTTCGTCCCCACGTACGCGCGTCGTCTCGGCTACGTCTTTCAGGAGGCGAGCCTTTTTGATCATCTCTCCATCCGCCAGAATCTTGAGTACGGCATGAAGCGCATCAAGGATGCGGACGCCGAAGAGCGCCTCACGGCGGCGGTGGAGCTTCTGGGGATCGGGCACCTTTTGACGCGCCGCACGTCCGAACTCTCGGGCGGCGAGCGCCAGCGCGTCGCCATCGCCAGAAGCCTTGCGGTGCGTCCGACGGCGCTCTTGATGGACGAGCCCCTGGCGAGTCTTGACAACCAGCGCCGCCGCGAAATCATGCCGTGGCTTGAAAAGCTGCGCGAATCGCTCAACATCCCCATTCTCTACGTCACGCATTCCGACGAAGAGGTCATGCGCTTTGCGGACCGCGTCGTGATGCTGAAGCAGGGGCGAAAGATTGCCGAGGGCGCTGTTGAAGAAGTGTTCGCCAAGAGCCGCACGCTGACGAGTCTGCCGGCGGAAATTCTGGAGCGTGACGAGGACGGGCACCGCATCCGCGTCAAGGTGGAGGAATTGGGCGGCGCCGAGCTCTGGGTCGCGGAGATTCCGGGCGCCGTGGGCTCCACGGTGCTGCTCGACCTTTCCGCCAAGGAGCGGGTGTCGCAGTAGCGCGGAACGGCCGGGCATTGGTCGGCAAATCGGGCTTTCTTCTGATGTCGGCCGAAAGCGGGTGTCGGTAGAATGACGGCACCGAACATTTCTGCAGAACAAGCGGTTCGGAGGTGATTCTCTGGACCGCTTTTTTTGAAACTTTTTTAGGGTGTCAAGACGATGTCTGTCCGTCATTTTCTGAAGCTGGCTGACTTCACGGCCGATGAACTCAACTACATGCTCGAGCGCGCTCACGCCATCAAGGCGCTCGTGAAGAACGGCGTCGCGTACGAGCCGTTCCACGGCAAGGTGCTCGCGATGATTTTTGAGAAGGCGAGCACCCGCACGCGCGTCTCCTTTGAAACGGGCTTTTATCAGTTCGGCGGCAATGTCATCAACCTCACGAGCCAGGGCTCGCAGCTCGGGCGCTCCGAATCCATCGAAGACACCGCGAAGGTCGTCTCCCGCATGGTGGACCTCGTCATGATCCGCACCTTCGGCCAGGATCGTTTGGAAGCCTTTGCCAACAACAGCAAGGTGCCCGTCATCAACGGTCTCACGAACGAATACCACCCCGTGCAGATCATGACCGACATCATGACCTTTGAAGAGCACTGCGGCTCCATCAAGGGCAAGAAGGTGGCCTGGATCGGCGACGCGAACAACATGAGCTACTCGTGGCTCGAGGCGGCGAAGATCCTGGGCTTTCACTTGACGCTCGCGATCCCCGAGGGCTACGAGCTCGACACGTCCCTCATTCCCGCGGGCACGGACTACTACGACGTGGTGCGCGATCCGGTGGAGGCCGCCAAGGGCGCCGACCTCGTGACGACCGACGTCTGGACCTCGATGGGCTTTGAAGAAGAAAACGCGAAGCGCCGCAAGGACTTCGCCGCCTACCAGGTGAACGCCGCCGTGATGGCGGCCGCCAATCCCGGCGCCGTGTTCATGCACTGCCTGCCCGCGCACCGCGGCGAGGAAGTGACGGCGGAAGTGATTGACGGCCCGCAGTCCGTGGTGTGGGACGAAGCGGAGAACCGCCTCCACGCGCAGAAGGGCATCATGGAATTCTGCCTGCTGGGTCAGATCAAGACGGGCAAGAAGGCTTGATGGCGGACTTTCGACGGGCGGCTCCGGCCGCTGCGCCCGCTGACGGCCTGGTGCGGCTCAGCAAGCGCATGAGCGAGCTAGGCTTGGCGAGCCGGCGCGAGGCGGACGTCTGGATCGAGGAGGGGCGGGTTCTTGTGAACGGCCGCCCCGCCGTGCTCGGCCAGAAGGTGGGCCCTCAGGACAAGATCACGGTTGCGGACTCGGCGCGCGCCGAGCAGAGCGAGCGCGTCACGGTGATTCTCAACAAGCCCGTGGGCTACGTGAGCGGGCAGGCCGAAGACGGCTATGAACCCGCGAAGGTGCTCATCCGGCCGGAAAACCGGTGGCGCGACGATCGCAGCCCTCGGCGCTTTTCGCGCCGGCAGTTGGAGCACCTCGTGCCCGCCGGGCGCCTTGACATCGATTCCGTGGGGCTCTTGGTTCTTACGCAGGACGGCCGGGTCGCCAAGCGCATCATTGACGAAAAGAGCACGGTGGACAAGGAGTACATCGTGCGCGTCGCCAACGCGGACGGCACCGTGCCGCCGCAGCTGTCCGAACGCAATCTGCGGCTACTCAACTTCGGCTTGTCGCTGGACGGCGAAAAACTCCTGCCCGCTAAAGTGGAGTGGCTCAATGACGACGAGCTGCGCTTCGTGCTGCAGGAAGGCAAGAAGCGGCAGATTCGCCGCATGTGCGAGGCGGTGGGGCTCAAAGTGGTGCGCCTCAAACGCGTGCGCGTAGGAGGCGTCGTTCTCGGGCGGCTCCCGGTGGGCTGCTGGCGTTATCTCGCCGACGACGAGCGCTTCTGACGCGGTTAGAATCCTCACGCGCCGTTCCGATTCCGGGACGGCATTTTCAATGCAAGAAGGCATCTTCATGGCCGATCAGACCAATACCGACGACGATGACGACGAGGGCGTGAAGCTCCCCGGACTTCCCGCCAACACGAAGAACTACATGACGCCGGCCTGCTACCGGCGGCTGCTGGACGAGCGCGAGCACCTCGTGAACGTCGAGCGCCCGCAGGTGGTGAACGTGGTTTCCTGGGCGGCGAGCAACGGCGACCGCAGTGAAAACGGCGACTACCAGTACGGCAAGCGCCGCCTGCGCGAGATTGACCGCCGCATTCGCTTTCTCAACAAGCGCGTGGAGTCCGCGGAAGTGGTGGATCCCGAAACGCGTCCGGCGACGGATCAGGTCTTTTTCGGCGCCACGGTGACCTACGAGAATCTCACCGCCGGGACCGAGCACACGATCCGCATCGTGGGGATTGACGAAGCCGATCCCGAGCACGGCGACGTGAGCTGGATCAGTCCGATCGCCCGCGTGTTCCTGAAAGCGCGCGAAGGGGACGAGGTGAAGCTGCCGACGCCCGCGACGATTGACCACCCGGCGCGCGTGGAAACCCTTGAAATCGTGGAAGTGAAGTACACCAGCGAACAGCCCTACTGATCGCATGGTTATTCACTGTGCCACAGCACGAAGCCGGCCTTGCGCCGGTTTTTTCATGCCGGGTGACGGGCAACAATTCTGCATTTCGTGCGGAATCGGCGAAAAACATTTGTGCATTTCGTGCGAAACCGGCGTTTAAAAATTGTGCATTCTGTGCAAATTGTCTAAAATCAACGCGGTTCAAAAAAGGAGCGGAAGACGGGAGGCGAAATGGAAATTCGGCGCAAAGCTTTGGCGAAGCTCTGGCAGTGGAAGCAGGAATCGAACGGAACGTCGGCGCTCTTGATTGAGGGGGCGCGACGGGTGGGAAAGAGCTACCTCATCCGTCAGTTTGTGAAAGAGGCTTACAAAAGCGCCATCATTGTTGATTTTTCAGACGTCAGCAAGACGGAAATAGAAATTTTTGAGAATTTTTCTTCGGATCGCAATGAGTTCTATTCGCGGCTTGCGGCGGTGAAGGGCGTGGAGCTTTTCCCGCGGGAGTCGTGCCTTGTCTTTGACGAAGTGCAGCGCTATCCCAAGGCGCGGCAGCTCGTGAAGCATCTGGTGGCGGACGGTCGCTGCGACATCCTGGAGACTGGCTCGCTCATCAGCCTGCGGGCCAATGTGAAGGACATCGTCATCCCGTCGGAAGAGGAGAAGCTGGAGCTCTGTCCACTTGACTTGGAAGAATTTGCGGAAGCCGTGGGCAAGAAAGCGCTTTTTGAGGCGGCGCGGCAGGCGTTTGCGGAGGATCGGCCGATGGGACCGCTGCACCGAGAGATGATGAATCTCACGCGGCTCTACATGGTGGTGGGCGGCATGCCGCAGGTGGTGAGCGAGTATGCGGACAACGGCAATCTGCTCGCGGCGCGGCGCCGTCAGCAGCAGATCCTGACGCTGTATCGCGACGACATGGCGGCCTTCGCCGCGAGGGAGGCGGCGAAGGTGCGGGCGCTCTTTGACGAGGTGCCGGCGCAGCTTGCTAAGTCGAAGAAGATCTTCCGGCTCTCAAGCCTCAGCAAGACGATTCGGCGGCGCGATTACGAGGGGGCGTTTCAGTGGCTGGACGCTTCAAAGACGGTGAATTTGTGCTTCAACGCCACGAATCCGAGCGTCGGACTGCAGGTGGATTCGGAGCGGTCGGCGCGGAAGTGCTACCTGGCGGACACCGGTCTCCTGCTGTGCATGGCAATGGAGGACGGCACGGTCGACTCCAAGATCGTCAATGAGGTGCTCTACGACCGATTGAGCCTCAATGAGGGCCTGTTTTTCGAGAATCTGATTGCGCAGATGATCCGAGCCAAGGGGGCGCGGCTTTTCTTTTACTCGCTGCCGCGCAGGGGAGAGGCGCCGGCGGTGGAGGTTGACTTTATGATTCGACAGGGCCAGCAGATTTGTCCCATCGAAGTGAAGACGTCTAGCTATGCGGCGCATGCGTCGCTGGACCGCTTTGTCGCGAAGTACAGCGCTTGCTTGGGAAAGAAGTACATCCTCTATTCGAAGGACTATCGCCGGGAAGGCGACCGGCTGTACCTGCCGGTCTACATGACGCCGTTCATATGAAACGAGGCATAGTCAAAAGGCCGCCGAAGCGACCTTTTGACTGACGGCCTACACGGCGAGCTTTTTGTCGCCGTCGAGCTTTCGGGCGACGGCGGTCACCATGGGCAGTTGCTTTAATTGCAGCAGCGTGTGGACGAGATGGACCTTGTCCTTCACCTGAATGACGAGGCTCAGCTCATGTTCTTCCAAGGTGGTGCCCTTCTTTTCATCCGTCATGGCGACGCCGATGATGGCGGAGCCGGCCTTCGCGAGTTCGGCGGCGACGGCGGGCAGAGCGGAGAGCTTGTCCGTGACGGAGAGTTCGACGGGCACCGGGAAGCGGCAGTCGGCGGGGCGCTCCTTGCGCCAGACGGCTTCCGACCACCGTTCGGCGTCGTTCACGCGGCCGTGCTTTGTGTGCTCGCAGTCGGCGCGGTGGATGGAGAGGGCGTGGCCCTTGCGCCGGAAGCCCCAGATGGCGTCGCCCGGCACCGGATGGCAGCAGTTCGCGAGCTGCACTTCCACGCCTTCGGTGCCTTCGATGAGGCTCCCTGCGGCGGAGGCGTCCGAGGCCTTCTTTTCGGAGAGGTATTCGGCGATCTTGGCCATGATGGCGGCGGCAAACTGCTTGCCGAGCCCCACGTCCGCTAAAAGTGCCGTCTTGTTTTCGCAGCCCGCGTTCTTGATCACGGCCGCCCAGGCGGCTTCCGGAATGGCTTCAAAGGCGACGCCCGCCTGGGCGGCGGCCTTCTGCAGAAGCTCGTCCCCCAGCGTCACGCTTTCGGCGTAGTTGCGGTTTCTCAGGTACTGGCGGATTTCCGCGCGGGCGCGGCCGCTTCGCACGTAGTTGAGCCACTGAGGATCGGGATGCGCTGTGTCCGACGTGAGAATCTCGACCATGTCGCCGTTCTTGAGCTCCGTGGTGAGAGCCTTTTCTTCGCCGTTGATGCGGCAGCCGCAGGTCTTGTTGCCGATGTCGGTGTGAATCTGATAGGCGAAGTCCACGGCGCAGGCGCCCTGCGGCAGGCTGATGGTCTTTGACTTCGGCGTGAAGACGTAGATGCGGTCCGGAAAGAGGTCGATCTTGATGTTCTCGATGAATTCCGAGGAGTCAGAGCTCGTGCGCTGGATGTCAAGAAGGCTCTGAAGCCAGGCGGAGACCAGCTTCTGCAGTTCCGTCGTGTCGAGGCCGTCGTTGTAGAGCCAGTGCGACAAAAGCCCCATCTCGTCGATGCGGTGCATCTGCTCGGTGCGGATCTGGTACTCGATCGGGGTGCCCGAGGGGCCGATCACCGTGGTGTGCAGGCTCTGGTAGCCGTTTGCTTTCGGAATGGCGATGAAGTCCTTGAAGCGGCGGTGCACGGGCTTGTAAAGCTCATGGATGGCGCAGAGCGCGAGGTAGCACTCCTCCTTCGTGTGCACGATGACGCGAAAGCCGTAGATGTCGAGCACGTCGGAAAAGGAGGCGTGCGTCTCCTTCATGCGGTTGTAGATCCCGTAGATCGTGCGGTCGCGCCCCTGCACCTGGCAGATGATGCCGTGCTTGGGGAGAATTTCGCGCGTTTCGCGAAGAATGCGCTCCAGAATGGCGCGGCGCTTGCCGCGGGTGGCGAGCACGTTGTGGCTCAGCACTTCGTAGCGGCGCGGGTACTTGTTGTAGAAGGAGAGCTCCTGCAGCTCGCGGTAGACGTGGTTCAACCCCAGGCGGTGCGCGATCGGCACGTAGATTTCCAGCGTCTCGGTGGCGATGCGGCGGCGCTTTTCGGGGCGCATGATGCCCAGCGTCCGGAGGTTGTGGATGCGGTCGGCGAGCTTCACGAGGATGACGCGCACGTCGCGGCTCATCGCAAGAAGCATTTTGCGGAAGCTCTCAGCCTGGGCGATTTCGTTCGAGGAGAACTTCAGCTTGTCCAATTTGCTCACGCCGTCCACGATTTCCGTCACTTCGACGCCGAACTGCTCGGCCATCTCGATTTTGGCGACGCCCGTGTCTTCAAGGACGTCGTGCATGAGGCCCGCGCAGACCGTGGTGGCGTCGAGGTGCCACTCGGCGAGAATCGTCGCGACGGCCAGTGGATGCGTGATGTACGGCTCGCCCGACTTGCGGAACTGCCCCAGGTGCGCGTCGTCGGCGTAGCGGAACGCGTTCTGGATGCGCTTCACGTCGGTTTCCGAGAGGTACTGGCGGCAGCGGGTGAGAAGCTCCGCGGAGGTGGCGATGATCTTCGGCTTCACCATCGGGGTGTAGAGCGGAAGATCGGCGTTTTCGGAAACGATTTCATCGGCCCGCCGGTCGAGGTAGGCATCATCGTAGTCTTCCTCATGGCGCTGGGCCTGAGTGGGGATGACCGGACGCGGCGCGACCGTGACGTTTCGGAAGGCGGCGTCGGTGAGATTGACGGCGGAGGGCATGATGTTTTTTGGTTCCCTGAAAAAATTCGCCGCGCTGTCCCCGAGGAGGCTGGCAGCGCGGCGTTTGTTCTTTGCTGATTCGGCGTGATCGTAAGGCGTGTCGTCCGCCCCTCGTCACACCAGGCTCAGCGGCCCAGCGGAAGCGGACTAAACGACGCGTTCAAGCATGTCGCGTCCGACGTGTCCCTGCGAAATTTCACGCAGGGCGACAACGCCCGGCTTGTCCTTGGCTTCCACGTGCGGGGTGTGGCCCTGGCTGATGAGCCGGGCGCGATACGCCGCGCAGAGAACCAGCTCGAAGCGGTTCGGGATCTTCTTGAGGCAGTCCTCAACAGTAATGCGTGCCATGGAAAGTGAGAATCCAGTAGGTTGAAAAAGAGGCGGAATCTTATACAGGAACGCCCAGAGCGACAAACTGCTCGCGATGGCGGACGGCCTGATGGCGGTACGTGAGTCGCGAGGCGGTGACGATGGAGACGAGCTGAGACAACGCCGTGTCAAAGTTGTCGTTGATTATAACGAACTCAAACTCGGGAGCATGCGCAATTTCAGCGCCTGCGCCCATGAGGCGGCGGGTGATCGTCGCCTCGCTGTCGGTGCCGCGCTTGTGCAAGCGGGCGCTCAACGCTTCAATCGAGGGCGGCAGGATGAAGACGCCCACGGTGTCCGCAAACTTCTCTCGGACCTGGCGCGCGCCCTGCCAGTCGATTTCGAGGAGAACGTCCTTCCCGGCAGCCATCTGCTGCTCGATCCAGATGCGGCTCGTGCCGTAGTAGTTGCCGTGCACGAGGGCGGATTCGAGGAATTCGCCCTTCGCTTTGCGCTCTTCAAATTCGTTTACGGAAAGGAAGTGATATTCGCGGCCGTTCACTTCGCCCGGACGCGGATCGCGCGTCGTGTGGGAGATGGAGAGAAGCAGGTCGGGTTCCTTTGCCAGAAGCGCGTTCACAAGCGTGCTTTTGCCGGCCCCGGAGGGAGCCGTCACCATAAAGAGTCGCCCGGAGTGGCGGGCGGGAGCAGACTGTTCAGCCATGTCGGTGCCGAAGGAATGAAAAAAGGTAATCTGTTAATTTTAGTGCAGAAATCGGCAAGGCTTGACCTGCGAGGCGAAAGCGCTCTTCTTCCGCCTCAAATTTTGGCAAAGAACGATGGCAATTCCTCATTGATGCGGCGAAGGATTTTTGTGGTCGAGGGCGGCGTGACGGCGGTGGAAAAAGTCGCGCAAGAGGACTCAAAAACGAAGGCCGTGCCGATAAAATGGCGGCCGTCATTTGAGTCCTTTCCCGGCGGGGGAGAGGATGTTTTTTCGCAGCAGGAGAACGCTTCCTATGCAGTACCACTTTCCGGTTGTCATCATTGACGAGGACTTCCACTCGGAAAATGTGTCGGGCCTCGGCATTCGCGACCTCGCCAAGGCGATCGAGGCGCAGGGCATTGAAGTGCTCGCCGTCACGGCGTTTTCAGATCTGGCGGGCCTTGCCAAGCAGTCAAGCCGCACGTCGGGCTTTCTCGTGAGCCTGGACGACGACGATTTCTCCGAAACGGGGGAGGAGAAGGAGGCGATTCACGACCTGCGCGAATTCGTGCGCGAGGTGCGCCGCTCCAACCCTGACGTGCCGATCTTTCTCTACGGCGAGACGAAGACCGCCACATCGATTCCCAACGACGTCCTGCGCGAGCTCCACGGCTTCATTCACATGTTCGAGGACACGCCCGAATTCGTGGCGCGCTACATCGTGCGCGAAGCCCGCGAATATCTTGCGAGCCTGCCGCCGCCCTTTTTCAAGGCGCTGACGCACTACGCCGCCGATTCGTCCTACTCCTGGCACTGTCCGGGGCATTCGGGCGGCGTCGCCTTCCTGAAGAGCCCCGTGGGGCAGATGTTCCACCAGTTCTTCGGCGAAAACATGCTGCGCGCCGACGTCTGCAACGCGGTGGAGGAGCTGGGGCAGCTGCTCGACCATACCGGCCCCGTCGCAAAGTCCGAGCAGAACGCCGCGCGCATCTTCGGCTGCGACAACCTCTTCTTCGTGACGAACGGCACGTCCACCTCCAACAAGATCGTCTGGAACTACACCGTGGCGCCGGGCGACATCGTGATCGTGGACCGCAACTGCCACAAGTCGATTCTGCACGCCATCACGCTCACGGGCGCCGTGCCCGTCTTTTTGATGCCCACGCGCAACCACTACGGCATCATCGGACCGATTCCGAAGGCGGAGTTTGAGTGGGAGGCCATTCAAAAGAAGATCGAGGCCAATCCCCTCATCAAGGACAAGACGAAGAAGCCCCGCATTCTCACCATCACGCAGTCCACCTACGACGGCATCGTCTACAACGACGAGGTGATCAAGGAGAAGTTGGACGGCAAGGTGGACATTCTGCATTTTGACGAGGCGTGGCTGCCGCATGCGGCGTTCCATCCGTTCTACGAGAATATGCACGCCATCGACCGGAAGAAGCCCCGCACGAAGAAGAGCCTCGTCTTCGCGACGCATTCGACGCACAAGCTTTTGGCGGGCATCTCGCAGGCAAGCCAGATCTGCATTCAGGATTCCGAGACGGAGAAGCTCGATCGCGCGGGCTTCAACGAGTCCTTCATGATGCACACGTCCACGTCGCCCCAGTACGCCATCATCGCGAGCTGCGACGTCGCCGCCGCCATGATGGAGGGGCGCGCCGGGACGGCGCTGGTGGAAGAGTCCATTTTGGAAGCGGTCGACTTCCGCCGCGCCATGCGTGAAGTGGGCCAGAACTACAAGGACTGGTGGTTCAGCGTCTGGGGGCCGGATCACCTGCCGCAGTCGGGGATGGGCTCGCAGGCGGACTGGACCTTGCGGGCGGGCGACAAGTGGCACGGCTTCGGCGACGTGGCCGAGGGCTTCAACATGCTCGACCCCATCAAGGGAACGGTGGTGACGCCGGGGCTTTCTGTGACGGGCGATTTTGCCGAGCGCGGCATTCCGGCGGCAGTCGTGACGAAGTACCTGTCCGAGCACGGCGTGATCGTTGAAAAGACCGGGCTCTACTCCTTCTTCATCATGTTCACGATCGGCATCACGAAGGGCCGCTGGAACACGATGGTGACGGAGCTGCAGCAGTTCAAGGACGCCTACGACGACAACAGCGAGCTCTGGCGCGTGATGCCGAAATTCATCGCCGCCTTCCCGCAGTACGAGAACATGGGCCTCAAGGACCTGTGCCAGAGCATCCACTCCGTCTACCGCCAGTACGACGTGGCGCGCCTCACGACGCAGATGTACGTGTCTGAAATGGTGCCCGCGATGCGTCCGACGGACGCCTACGCGAAGTTCGTGCACGGCGAAGTGGACCGCGTCGCGATCGACGATTTGGAAAACCGCATTTCAGCCGTGCTGCTGACGCCTTATCCGCCGGGAATTCCGCTTCTCGTGCCGGGCGAGCGCGTCAATGCGAAAATCATGGACTACCTGCGGTTTGCGCGCGACTTCAATCGGCGCTTCCCGGGCTTTGACAGCGACGTGCACGGTCTTGTGAAGGTGAAGCAGCCCGACGGCTTGGTGAAGTACATGCTCGACTGCGTGCGCGAGTAGACGACGAATTCAAAACAGAGAAGAGAGCAGAAAAATGGCTTTGGAAATGGTTCTGTTCGCCCCGGTTCCGGTGGTGACGGTGAGTGTGAAGAAGGCGCCCAAGTTTCTCGCGCGGCTTTTTGCGAGCGACGTCGCCAAGCTTGCTTCGGGGAGCGTGGAGCGCACGGTGATGCTGAACGCTTCGGGCGGCATCATCGGCCCCGCTTATGTCGTGCGCACCGATGTGAACGACTACGAGATCGTTCTGGCGGGCGAAGGCGCTGACGTGCGCCAGGCCTGGATTCATCAGGTGAGCGCCGCCTTTGATGCGGAGCTTGTCGTGACCGAGCAGGCGGGCTTTTACTTTGCGGGCGAGATGCCCGTGAAGGAATTGGCGGCGGAACCCATGAAGGTCGCCTCGGCGCAGGGCATTTCGGTTTTGAACCTGCGCTGGATTTCGCTTGTGATGGGGCCCGAAGCGAACATCACCGCGCTCTTTGACAACCTCGTCAAGAACGGCGCCAAAAAGGGCGAGCAGTCGGGCTATGACGCGCTGCGCATCCTCGCGCGCGAGCCCGCGCAGGGACTCGAATACGACGAATCGACGGGGCCCTTGGAAGCGGGCTTTGAAGACGTGCCGGACTTTTCCGATCCCGAGCGCATCTTCATCGGCCGGGCGCTCACGGAAGCGCGCTTCAAGGAAGGCAATTCGCCGCGCCTCAATCTCGTGGCGTTTGAAGCGGCGTTTGATCCTGAGCTTTTGATTGAAGTCCCGGCCGTGGTGGTGAACGACATGGCCTGCCAGCTGACGAGCATCGCCCGCATTCCGGAGATGCCGCTCACGGCGGGGCTCGTAAGCCTTCCCGCCACGGTGGAAATTGGCGAAAACGTGCCCTGCGACGTGAAGACGGAGCCGCGCTCCTACTGCAAGAAGGCGCTCGTCGTCGACGCCCAGATCTGATTTTCTCTGCAACGATCCCTGAAGGCGGTCAGGCTTTTTTCGGCCGGCCGCCTTTTTTCTAAAAAGAGGCGCACATGCCCATCAGTGTTTTTGAAATGTTCCGCGTCGGCATCGGGCCGAGCTCCAGCCATACCGTGGGCCCCATGCGGGCGGCGGCGCTTTTTTTGAGAGAGCTGCAGTCGTCGGGCGCCGCGGAGAAGACGGCGCGTCTGACGGTTGATTTGATGGGAAGCCTCGGCGCGACCGGCAAGGGGCACGCCACCGACAGCGCCGTGGTGCTCGGCTTGATGGGGCTGTCGCCCGAAACCGTGGACACGGCGGCGGTGCCTGATTGGATGGCGGCCGTGCAGAAGGAGAAGACGCTCGTTTTAGGGGGCGGCGTTCGCGTGCCGTTTGACTGGGCGCGCGACATCACGTTCAGCCCCGACAAGGTGGCGGCTTTTCATACGAACGCCATGCAGCTCGCGGCTTTTGACGCGGAGGGCGCCAAGCTTTTGGAGCGCCGCTACTACTCCGTGGGCGGCGGCTTCGTTGTAGCGGCCGATCACGAGGATTTCGAAAAGCCCGCGCAGAGCGCGCAGGCCGCGGTGGACAAGCGCTCTGTGACGGCGGTGCCGTTCAACTACGCCAACGCTTCCGAACTCGTCGCCATGGCGCACGCCACCGGAAAGACCATTGCCGAAATCGTGCGCGACAACGAGCGCGTGCGGCGCACGGACGAAGAGATTGACGCGGCGCTCGATCACGTCTGGGACGTGATGCGCGAAGCGATTGAGCGAGGACTCGCGACGGAAGGCGTGCTCCCTGGGCCCTTGCGCGTGAAGCGCCGGGCGCCGGTGCTGGTGAAGCGCTTGAAGACGAATCCCGCGGGTTACGGGCCGCTCGCGGCGCTCGATTGGGTGAACGCCTGGGGTTTTGCGACAGGGGAAGAGAACGCCGCCGGCGGCCGCATCGTGACCTGCCCCACGAATGGGGCGGCGGGCGTGGTGCCCGCGGTGTTGCAGTACTACCTCAAGTACTCCGCGAATGCCGGTCCCGAAGGCATCCGCAACTTCCTTCTCACCGCCGGCGCCATCGGCATGCTCTACAAGGAAAATGCGTCGATTTCGGGCGCCGAGGTGGGGTGCCAGGGCGAAGTGGGGGTGGCGACTTCCATGGCGGCCGCCGGGCTCGCCGCCGCGCTGGGCGCCACAGTGAATCAGGTGGAGAATGCGGCGGAGATCGGCATGGAGCATCAGCTGGGGCTCACCTGCGATCCGGTGGCGGGGCAGGTGCAGATTCCCTGCATCGAGCGCAACGCCGTGGGCGCCGTGAAGGCCATCAATGCGGTGCACATTGCGCTCGCAGGCGACGGCCGCCATGTGGTGAGTCTGGACAAGGTGATGCGTACGATGTTTGAGACGGGGCGCGACATGCAGGCGAAGTACAAGGAGACGAGCCGCGGCGGGCTGGCGGTGTGCATTGTGGAGTGCTGAGGCTGGAAGGGCGAGCCATGACGAGATCCATTCCGATTGGCGAGCAGGAGTTCGAATGTTTGCGTTCGAACAACGGCTTCTACGTCGACAAGACGGCCTTCATCGGCGAGTGGTGGCGGGCGCGGAGCCGAGTGACGGTGATCACGCGGCCGCGGCGCTTTGGAAAGACGCTCATGCTCGACACGGTGGCGTGCTTCTTTTCCAATGCTCGACGTGATCAGGCGTCGCTCTTTGGCGACCTCGCGGTTTGGCGGGATGAGGCGATGAGGTCGCTGGCCGGCACTCGGCCGGTCATTGCGCTGACCTTTTCCGGCGTAGCGGGAAAGTCCGCTCAAGAGATGCGGGGTTTGATCGCGTGGTTGATCAACGACGTGTTTTCGCAGTTCCGCTGGCTGCAGGACAGTCCGGCGCTGGATGCTGCGGAGCGCAAGGCGATTGCGGAGTTTTCGCCCAAGGCGGATGTCGCTTCGGTGCAGGCCGGCTTGAGAACGCTTTCGCAGGCGCTGCATAAGCATTTCGGCGTGAAGCCGATCATTCTGCTGGACGAATTTGACACGCCGTTGCTGGCCGCGGTGCGCGCTGGGTGCGAAGCGGAGATGGCGTCGTTCCTGCGAGTGCTCCTGAACCTCACCTTCAAGGCAAACCCAAGCTTGGAGCGGGGTCTGCTGATGGGCGTTGTTCCCGTGAGCGCCGACGGCATCCTGACGGATATCGGGGCGGAGGTGGTGACGACGATCACGGACAAGTACCAGACGGCCTTCGGCTTCACGGAAGCGGAAGTGTTTGCGGCGATGGAGGAGTTCGGACTCACGGACAAGGTGGGAGTGAGGCAGTGGTACGACGGATACTGCTTTGGTTCCGTCAAAGGCGTCTACAACCCGTGGGCGATTACGAGCTACTTGAATCGAAGAGAACTGGGACCCTACTGGATGCAGACGGGGTCTCTTGTACCGGTCGTCAGGCTGATAGAGGGCGGAAGCAGGGAGACCAAACAGAAGTGGGCGGACTTGATCTCAGGGAAGAGCATTGAGGTGTCGGTGAAGGAGACAGACGTCTGTTGCGATCAGCGCAATGCCATTTGGTCCTTGCTCTTGGCGGGCGGGTATCTGCGGGTTGTGTCGAAGCGCTCGAATGGGGGCTTCGAACTTGGTTTGGCAAATGGCGAGGTGAGACGGTCAATTCGTGATGGAGTTAGCTTGCCGTGAATTTCGTTGGGTGCTAATCTGACGAAGAAGTCTTGCCTCGGTAGGACATTTTGTCTGAATAGGCAGGAAAAATCACTTAACAAGTCTAGGGTATCCTATGAAGTTAGTTCCCATCTTTGTGGCAGGCGCACTGATTGCGACCATGGCGGGGTGTGCCAGTCATGTGGACCGAGAAGGTCGAATTCATCTCATTACGGAAGAAGAGGCCAAGAGTGCGCAGTGCGAGCATTTGGACTACGCTGGGTCTGCTTCGGCGATTTTGATTAACGGCAAGAAGCGGAACACGGCGGTCATCGTCAAGAAGGCGCTGACGGTAAAAGGAGCTACCCACATTTCCTATACGAAGGGCGAGGCGGGCTACGCGTTCACTAAAGCGAATATTTGGAAGTGCCCTGATCCGAACATGACGAGCTCGGATCCTGAAACGAGGCGTCTGGCGCGGTCCTACATTGGGCATGAGTAGGAACTTGCTTTGATTCAAAAAGAAACGAGCACTGGAAACAGTGCTCGCTTCGTTTGGGGGCTGTTAACAACGGCTCCTGAGTTCTTTGAATTTATTCGCACTTGAGGGACATACGAAAATTCCCGAGTGAGACGAAAGACTGTCAAAGCAGGTTGATGTTGTGCTGAATGGTGGTGTTGAGATTGTTCACCCAGCGATTGTAGTTGCGGTGAATGTCGCCCTGACCTTTAACTACTTTGTACTTGAGGCCGAATGAGTCGACATAATCGATCTTGTATTCTTTCGTTGAGAAGGTCACCTTGACGTCAGCTGCCCATTTTGGATTGCGGCTGTAGCGCAACAGGACGGAATTGCTCTCCTTTTTGACAATCTGCCACTGGTGCTTGACGGCGGCGTTGACTACACACTTTTGAACTTGTTCCAACGTAACTTGAGATGAAATCGTCTGCGTCGGAATGACCAGCATGGGCGTGGCGGCGGCTGGAAGGGAAAGTCCGAGAACAGCGACAGCGCCGACGGTGGTCAGAACACGATTAAGCATGAAAGACTCCCAAAATTGTTGTCTCAACGGCCCGAGCAGTTCGGGCGGAACAACATAGTATAGAACCAGACAAAGGAAAGGCCGATCCAGAGTGAGAGGCCGAAGTGGCGCAGCGCCGGCGTAGACGAAAACGCCAGTAGGCCGAAGGAGAGCAGCGTGCTCACGGCGGCCAGAAAGACCGAGACGTGGACGCTTGTTCCGGCGGGCTTGGCATAGAGCAGCACGGCATAGTCGGCGCCCAGTCCCAGCAGCAGAATCATTGGCAGCACGGTGAATAGCGACACCGGCACGCCAATCCATCCCAGAAGCCCCGCGGTGCAGAAAAGGCCCAGTGCGGTCGGAAGCACCATGCGAATGGCGCGACGACGGTAAATGGCGGCAAGGAAAGCTGCCATCAGACAGAACGCTCCGGCGAGCACCAGAAGAATGTTGTTTCGCCAGTGGCTGAGGCTGGCGCGGATGCCGCCGGTGGTGTTGACGAAGGTGGTCTCGGGAACCTTTTCAGCCAGTTGGGCCAGCGGCACAAGAGAGGCTGGCGTGACGCCCGAGAGATAGATGACAGTTTCCGTATCTGAAAGCCAGAACGAGGTAAACAGTCGGCCGGCGTCGCTTTGAAGCCAGTCGTGAAGCGTGAGCGGTTTGTCTGAGATGGCGGAGGGCGCCGCCACTGGGGCGCCGAGCGTCTTTTCCGCGGCGGCGATCGCTTGGCTGGAGGCGTCTTGCGTGAGCTTTCGGTTGCCGGCTTGCTCAGCAGTGGAGAGAAGCGGTCCCTCGCCCGTGCGGAATCCAGTGATGACGCCGCGCTTGACGGCGTCCTTCAAAAGGGGCTTCAGCTGGGTGAGATGCTCCAGCACGTCGTCCGTGGAGTGTCCACGAACGACAAAGAACTGGCCGGGACTCGTCGGCGCCACTTTTTCAGACACGGCCTGCTGTTCAGCGAGCACGTCAGATGGAATGCTGTTAAGCAGCGCGAGTTCGTCGCCGGTGGCGAGACGAAGAAGGCCGGGAGCGGATGCCAGAATCAGTGCTGCTGCAACGAGGGCGGCCTTTTTTGTGGGGAGTCGCAGGATTCGGCACAGAACGCTGCCCCAGCGCTGCGTGAGCAGCGGCATGGGACGCGGATGCGTGACGGCGGGGCCGAACAGCATGACGAAGGCAAAGGCGGAGGCGAGCCCCGTCATGCAGAAAAGCGCCATTTGTCGAAGCGCAGGCATCGGCACGAAAAACATGACGCAGTAGCCGGCAAGCGACGTGAGCAGTGAAACGAAAAGACCGCCGGCGAGCTCTTGCCGGGCCGCTTCACAGGTTGGCTGATGAAAAAGCTCCGTGAGGTAATGAAAGACGTAGTCCGCCGCGACGCCCAGCAGCGTGGCGCCGAATACGATGGTGAGGAGGTGAATCTCTCCGAAGGCTAGCCAGACGGCGGCGGTGGCGGTGAGAAAGCTCAGGCCGAGCGTAGCCGTCATCCAGACGGCGGGCGCCAGCGCTCGCAGAAAGACGAGCACCATGAGCGCAATGCCGATGGCGGACACAGTACCGATGATGGTTGCCTCCCGTTGTGCGGCGGAAGCCGCGGCTTCCGCCATGAGTTGAGGTCCGGCGGCGGCGAGTACCGCGTCCGGCGTGATTTTTTGCGCGGTCGTTCGAGCGGCTCGGACGGCGTCCGTGAGCGGTGTGCCGGAGAGGCCGATGGCGCTTGTGGCGGAGACGTTCAAAACAACGGCAAAGGACTGCGGGTCGGAAGACTGGCCGACCGTGAGGTAGCGGCCTTGAACGGAGAACTTCGGGTCGGCAAAGAGCTCCTGAAAGCGAGCGGCAAAGAGTCCGAGCGGATCATCCTGCCAGGGCAGGAGAACGGAGGAGACGGGGCGATAGAGATTCTTCAGCGCGCGTTTGTCCACTGCGGCGTCCGACGCGTTTTGCAGAAAAGCTTTGTCGGCGTCGGTGAGAAACAGGGCGCGGTAGGGCGTTAAAAAGCGCAGGGTTTCCTTGAGCGCCGCGGCGTCGGCGCTGGTGACGGCGAGTCCGCTGGACTGAAAAGCGTGTTCCGCCGCTTCCGCGGCGGCGAGCGCTCCTTCCGAGGTGCTGGCGGAGATTGTGACGAAGAATCGGCCGGCGCTCTTGTCAGCGACGGCGGAGAAGATCTGGGAGGCGTCCGCCGTCTGTTCTTCCTGCGGAAGCAGCGAGCGCACGTCGGTTTTCACGCGTGACGCATCAAAAGTGAAGGCGGCGGCAAGCAGCAGGCAGAGAACTAGGACTGCCCACGCCCAAGCGGCCCGACGGTAGAAGCGGTCTGTGAGCGCTTTCACTGCAGACTCTCCAGCCGACGGGCGTCGTCGCCGGAGAGGACGGGCGACGAATTGATTTGCGAAAACTCAATGCGCGTGATCGTGCCGTCCGTTTGCACGATCTGCACCCGCTTCAGGTGCTGGTCGCCGACAAAGAGAATCTCGGTGAGAAACTGAGCGGGAGTTCCTCCTTTGGGCGAGGCGATGAGCTGCCAGTGGGAGGCAGTGCCCGAAGGCGAGAGGAAAAAGTGATCCGACAGCGCCTGGGGACCGGCGGCGATGAATTTTTGCGTCATCTCCAGAGCCCGGCCGGCGGCCTGGCTTTCTTCCACCATCCAGCGGCCGTTGTCATCCAGGCGTCCGCTTTTTGTTTTTGAAAACCCCAGAGCGTCTTCAAAAGGCGACGAGGTGAGCCAGAGGAGGCCTCTGTCTTTGGAGAGCACCAGTCGCCCTTCGCTTTTCAGGGGCACGGCAACGGCCGGCGTTCGTTTTTCCACGGTGAAGTTTGCGGTGAGCGCATCGGGCTGCTCGACGGTTGCCAGAATGGTTTCGACCGAAATCTCCGCCGCCTTGACGGAAAAAGCGGCAACGGCCGCTAAAAGCAGAGATCCCGTGCGAATGAACGTGAAAATTTTCATGATCACACCTTGACGCGGCCGGTGCCCTGATGCCAGAAGTCAAAGAAATTGAACCAGTCGAAGGGAGACGCCTTGAGCTCCTTTTCCAGCGTTTGGGCAAACCGCTGCGTGAGCTGCGCGAAATGCTCGGCTCGCGCCCTGCGGGAGACGGGAGCAGGCTCCCACAGCTTTTCAAACGTCACGCGATAGCGGGCGCCGCTGTCTTTTTCCGTCTCACGGCGGCAGAGCATGGACCAGAGCGGACACTGCAACAGCGTGGCAAGAAGCGCAAAGCCGTTCGGAAACGGCGCTTCTTCCGTCATGAAGCGGGCGCGCGAGACGGCGTCCGAGCCGATGGGCGTGCGATCGCCGACAATGACCAGGTAGTCGCCGGCGGTGATCTTTTCAGAAAGCGTCACGAGCGTCGCCGGCGTGAGGGACGAAACCTCGATGTGGCTCATCTCAATCGTCGGATTGAGCCGCGTGAGGATGCGCATGAAGCGGCGGCTCATCTGCGTGTGCGTGAGAATGTGCAGACGCCGCACGGCCTTGTTTTCGGCAATCACCTGGCAAAGTTCGAGGCACCCCATGTGAGCCGTCACGAGCACCGCGCCGCGCGGGTCGTCAAAGAGGGCCTCGCGGCCGACGACCTTGAGTGAAGACTCCTTGAAGCGGCCGCCGACGGCAAGCAGCTTGTCAAGAAGCGTGTCGGCAAAGCGAAAGAAGTGGCGAAACGTCGTGAAGACCGTGGGAGACGCGGAGAAGGCGCCGCAGGCGTGCGCGTGCTCGAGATAGAGCCGGCTCACGCGCCGCATGTTGGGCAGCATCGCCCAGTAGACGACGATGACGGGCCAGAGCGAAATCCAGAAAAGAAAGCGGCCGCCCAGGCGGTAGAGAAAGTAGAGGATGCGGATGCCGGTGACGGTCGTCGTTTCCGAGATCGAAGACCAGTGGCGCGAAGGTTCGGAAGCGTTCGTCATGCGGCGGCCTTTCTCAAGAGGAGTCGGGGCAGGCGCAGGAGCATGCCGAAGAAAAGCTGGGTGTGCATGAGGCTGATCTTGAGGTTGTCCTTCACCATGTCAAAGTGAGAGATGCCGTCCTGAGGATAGGTGACGTGCACGGGGCGGTTTTCAATTACGGTGCCCTGCCACAGAAGTCGCACCAGAATCTCCACGTCAAAGTCCATGCGCTTGCCCACGTGCTCGCGCTTTAAAAGCGGCAGCACGGCGGCGAGCGGATAAACGCGAAAGCCGCAGAGCGCGTCCTTGACGGCGGTGGAGAGCGAATTGACGTGCACCCACCAGTTGGAAATCTTGCGACCGTTCAAGCGCGCCGCCGGCACGGAGTCGTCGTAGACGGGGCAGCCGCAGATCATGGCGTCTGGTCGGCAACGGCCCGCTTCGAGAAAAGCATCGACGGCGCCCAGATCATGCTGGCCGTCGGCGTCAATCTGCAGGACGTGCGTGAAGCCCAGGTTGGCCGCCGCTTCAAACCCTGTGACGACCGCCGCGCCCTTGCCGCCGTTGACGGCATGCCGCACGCGAAAGACGCCCGGCGTTGCGTCCGCCACTCGCGCCACTTCTCTGGCGCAGGACTCGTGCGAGCCGTCGTCCACAAGAATCACCGGCAGGTTCTTGGCGCGCAGCGCCGCCGTGATGTCGGCAAGACACGACTCATGGTCGTAGACCGGCACGAGAACGACCGGACGGAAAGCCGCTTCACTCACGAAGGAACCTCGTCAGAAAAAAGGAGCTTGCCCTTGGCGTGCGTGTCGCCGGAGGATGTGAGCACGAAGGAAGCGTTTTTTTTGTCGTCCGACAAGGTGAGCGTGAACTCTACGGTCGCGCCCGGACGAACGGGCTTCATGAATTTGAGGTTCGAAAGTCCGGCAAAGTGTCGGGGAAGCGCAAAGGCGGTTCGGGCGAGCTCCACGGCCCACTGGATTTGGGTGAGTCCGGGAAGAATGGCAAAGCCGGGGAAATGACCTTCAAAGAAGGGAAGATCCGCCGGGACGGAAACCACGAAAGTCGCCGTGCTGTTGGTCTTTTCCGCGCAAACCGCTTGCTGGGCTTCCGGCGCAAAAAGCGCGGACAGCGCCGTCGAGGTGGTCTTTCCCATGGAGTTTTCGGGAAGCGCTGTCACGAAGCGCCAGCGCCGCGGCAGGCAGACGCGTTCAAAGGACTTGGCGAGCTCGTTTTTGAGCGCCTGAACCAGGGCGAATTTTCCCTTGGCGCGCAAAAGCGCGATGCCGTCAGGAGACAGCGCCGCCACGACCGCGAGCGATCGGCGCCCGTCGGAAAGCTGCAGCGCTTTGGCGGCGGTGACGAGCGCGGTGTCTGCGAGCGTTGTTTCCACGGCCGTGAGCGACACGCGCTTTTCATTGATCTTGACGATGCGATCGGCGCGTCCCAGATGCAGGAACGTCTGGCCGTCCGGACAAATTTCGATCCGATCGCTCGTGACTTCCCAGTCGCTGGAATAGAGCTGCCGGCCGCGCAGGGCGAGCAGCCCGTCAACGGACTTCCATTCCACCGAGGGGAGCGGCCGCCACGGCGTGGCGGCAATCGTTCCGTCGGCTTCGAGCCGGCGGCTTCGGGTGGCGATGCCGCCCGACTCCGAGCTGCCGAGAAGCTCGGTGGGGGAGAGGCCTGTGAGGGTGAGCGTGCGTTTCAAGGCATCGTCTGAGAGCGGGCCGCCCGAGGAAAAGATCACCTGCCAGCGGTCGCGCACCGTCTCCCAGTCGGGACTCTCCGGCAGGCGCTTCAAAAGCGCCGGGCTCGCCACCCAGGCGCAGTGCGGACGCAATTCGGCCGCTTCAAAGAGCTCCTGCGGCTGCGAAATGCGGCGGGGCCAGATGGAGAGGCCGGCCGCGACCGGCCAGAGAAGAAAATAGAGCAGGCCGTAGATGTGCTGCTGGCTCACGGTGGAGAGAACGAGTGCGTCTGCCGCGGCGCGGCCGCCGGCTTCAGGGCGCTCGCGGATGCTGTCCACTTCGGCAAACATCTGCTCAAGCCGCTTGATGACGCGGGTCGGCACCCCCGTGGAGCCCGACGTGAAGAGCTCGAGGAGCTCCTTTTTTTCATCAATCGCCGAAGTGTTGGGCACGTCGGTCGGGACGGGGGTGACGCGAGGAAGCTTCATGTCGGCGGGGAAATTTCCCGCGCAGGCGTCCGCAATGCCGTCAGCGAGCCGCTCGCAGGTGCTCTGCGCCGTGTCGGCGGGGAGCACTGCCGTGACGTTCGCCGTCCAGGCGCCGAAAAGCGCCGCGGCAGAGTCAAAAAGGTCGGTGAAGTAAAGCGCGGCGCGCTTCACGCCGGCGGCTTCAAAAGCCATCTTCCAGCCGTTGGCGGCTCGGGTGAATTCGCCCCAGGTGCGCGTTGTGCGGCCGTCGGTGACGAGCGGAAAATCGTCGGCGCCGCGGCGGGAGAAGATCTGAGTGAGGTAGATGTAGTGAATGTCGGTCATTTTTAATTCGACTTCCTCACAAGCCGTCGGACGAGCCATTCGCCGGCAAACATGAGCCCGATGAGAACATAGGCGATGAGGCCGTTGTAGAGCGCCCACCAGGCGTCCGTCCGGTTGAGGGCGCTGTCCAGAGCCATGCCGCCGTTGATGATGAAAAAAAGGCACCAGGCCATCGTCACCTTGCGGCAGTAACGGCACCCTTCTTCCGGAAGATTCGGCTCGCGAAGCTTCGCGAGCTTCTCCACCACGCTTTCTCCGGTGAGAGAAAAAGCAAAGAAGGCGAGCCACGCCGCATTGACGGCGACGGGATAAAACTTGACGGGAAGCGCCGCCTCCGTGGCGGCGGAAAGGACGGCGAGTCCCGCGGCGACGGCGGCGCAAAGCCAGCTCACGCGGTTTTTGGAGGTGACCGCCTGCAAAAGGGCGGCTGCCGCGAGAAGCGCCGCCGCCCAGACTACGGCGCCGCGACTCACGCTCCAGTAGACCGCAAAGGGGTAGAGCGCCAGCAGCAGGCCGAAGAGGATGCGTCCGAGACGAATCACGGTCAGGCCGCCTCGTCTCCGTTGATGATGCTGGTGAGGGTCTTGGTGAGATCGCCGATGGTGCGCACGGACTTGAAGGCCGCCGGGGTGATCTTCTTTGAGCCGATGAAGGGCTGCAGTTTCACGATGAGATCGACGGCGTCGATCGAGTCGATGTCGAGGTCGTCGTAGATCTTCGCTTCAGGAACGATTTTCTCGGCGTCGATTTCAAAGGTTTCGATGAGAACTTTCTTGAGTTCGTCAAAAATCTGCTGTTCGGTTACCATGGTTCAGTCGTTTTGTTGAGTCGATCAGGCGCGGTTGGCTTCGACGAAGGCGGCCAGAGCGGCGACGCTCGCGAAGTGCTTCTTGTTGTCTTCGCTTTCGGCGGTGATGGTGATGCCGTACTTCTTCTTGAGCGCCAGGCCGAGCTCCAGCGCGTCGATGGAGTCAAGTCCCAGCCCTTCGTTAAAGAGCGGCGCATCGGTTTCGATGTCCGCGGGCGTGACGTCTTCAAGATTGAGCGCTTCGATGATGAGCGCCTTCAGTTCTTCGATGAGTGCTTCGTTGCTCATGAATTTCTCTCGTGGGAGTAGTGAGGAAACAGTCGATCCGCCAGCGTCTCGGTGAGGCGCCGCACGGCTTTGGGGCGTCCTTCTTCGGCTTCAAGCGCGAGGAAGGGCTCAATGTCGATGGAGTCCAGTACAGTAACAGAAATCAGCATGCGCCGCGCCGGTATGGTGTACCAGTGAATGCCCTTCATGAGGGCGGGCGGCTCGCAGGTGATGCGCACCGGCGTGATGGCGCTGCGGGCGGCCAGAGCCGCGGCGGCGGCGCCGTGCTTCAAGTGAGGCGCCTGGCCCGGCGTGGTTCGCGTGCCTTCCGGAAAAATGATGAGGGAGTCGCTGCTCGCGAGGGACTTCGCGCAGGCGCTGATGAGCTCAGGGCCGCTGTCGTTGGCGATGTAGCCCGAGGTGGTGATGGGAGACTTCAGGGCGGCGGATGCGAGAAGCTTCGCTTTCACGATGCAGTTGGCGTTCGGAATCATCGACATCAGGATGACGACGTCAATCAGCGTCGGGTGCGACGGACAGATGAGAAGCCCCGGTTCGGCCAGTTTCTCCCGGTTGTTGACGACAAGCTTCATGGGGCCGAGAAGCTCCATGATCCACAGAAAGAAAGCAAAGCTCGCCTGCACGATGCGACGCGCGGTGAGCTCCTTCGTTCTCGGGTTGCGGCAGACGAGCGTCAGAAGCGGGCAGGCGACAAAGCGAAAGAGCAGCCCCATGACGGTGAAAAGCAGGAAGCCGAACCCGGTGGCGATGACGCGCCAGCCGTAGTCGATTTTCTGCATCACTTCTCCCATATCCAGCTCCTGCCGTCGCAAGCGTGAAGCCAGCAGCGGGAATCGTCCAGCAAAAAGGCGAGGTCTTCGGGCGCCTGAAGCATGGGAAGCGAAGCAAGCTCCGGGGAGGCGTTGGGCGTGAGGGAGAAGCGGCCCGCGCCTTCGATTTGAGTGAGACGCATCGCCCACACATAGGGGTAGGCCGGCGCCTCTACGTCATGGGGATGGTGCGTCCAGAGGTCGGGCAGCGGCGCTTCGGCGCGCACCAGCACGACGCTTTCGTGCTCTTCCAGAAGCAGGCGGCACTCAGTGAGCCCCGCTTCAGTGGTGAAGTTGCCGGCGCTCACCGCGGGGCAAGCGGCATGGTTCTTGAGCCAGATGCCGGCGGCGCCCGAGGTGGCGTTGTGCACGCTTGACGTGAAGCCCGCGGGGCTGACGTCCCCGGATTCCGTCATTTCCTGCACGAGCTGCATGCTGCGAACGGAATCGCCCCAGCTCGAGGCGACGACAAAGGGCTCTTCATCTTTCACCTGGACGGCGTGCAGAGCGCTGACGACAAGCTTTCCGAGGGGCGTGAGCCGGCGGCGCAGCATGACGGGCGCCGGGCACGCCGGAAGCTCGCCTTCGGGCGAAAGCGCCGCGTCTTCGGCAATCGCGCGGCGGACGGCGTCGGTGCCGACAAAGCCCGGCAGCGCCGCATAGAGATCTTGGTAATGAAACTGCATCACTGAGCGGCGGGACGGCAGATGAGAAGGGTGTGAGAGACGCCGAGGCGGTCTTCAACGCTTTCCACTTCGAGCCCCGCGCGAGCGATGATGCTCCGAAGCTCAGGCTCTGAGAAGAAGCGCGAGTTGCCGTTGGCCATCGCCGTGAAGTAGAGCGACGTGCCCAAGAGGCTCAAGCGTGCGGCCTCAAAGGGCTGGCGGTCCCACAGGCATTCGAGAATGGCGATGCGGCCGTTTTCCGCGAGGAAGGGCGTCATGCGCTTCAGAATGCTCACGGCCTGGTCCGGCGTGAAGCAGTCCAGGAACTGGCTCATCCAGACGATGTCCGCCTTGCCTTGGGCGGCGGGCGTCGCTGCGGGATCAAGCCAGTTGACGCCCGCCGTGGAAAGTCGGGACTTCACGTCGTCAAGGTCGGGGTTCGCCTGGGCGAGTCGGCACTGCTGCGGCAGGTCGATGATCGTGACTTCCAGCGCCGGCATTTCCCTAAGGCAGACGCCCGCAAACTTGCCGGTGTTGCCGCCCACGTCAAAAAGGCGCTTGGGCGAAACATGCTGATTGAGCCAGCGGGCGCAGTCGCGGAAGGCGCCGTCGGAGTAGAAGTGGTCGAAGCCGAACCAGGAGGCCTTCGCCTGCGGATCGAGTTCGGAGAGGTGGGGGTAGATGGTTTCCCAGCCTTTTCCAAGTTCCTGCAGTCCGGCCGCCTTGCCCGTCGTGAGCGCTTCCTGCAGATGGTCAAGTCCGCGGTAGCAGACGTCGGCCGTGAAGTCGAGATTGACAGCGGTCATGCGGTCAAAAAGAAGGCAGTCCCCCGTCTTCGTGAGCGTGAGGCGGCCGTCTGCGTCAGCCGTGACGCCGGCGGCGGTGAGCAGCTCAGTCACCACCTGAACGGCGTAGGGCGTGAGCTTCAGCTTCTCGGCGACTTCCGCCACAGTGAGGCCTTCGGCGTGATCGGCGAGCGTTTGAAGGATGCCGAGGCGCTTGGCGGCGACCGTGGCTTGAAAAACGAAAGGCGCGAAGGCGATCTGCTGCGCCTTGAGGAGCGCTTCGATGATGTTGGTTTTCTTCTGAGGCATGGCTTATTCCTTCCAGCGCTTGAAGATGAGCGAGGTGTTGATGCCGCCGAAGGCGAAGTTGTTGCTCATCACGTAATCGGTTTCGAGTTTGCGCGGTTCGCCCATGATGTAGTCCAGTTCAGCGCAGTCATCGGCTTTTTGCGTGAAGTTGACGTTGGGAGCAAACCATCCCTCGCGCATCATCTGAATCGTCATCCAGGCTTCCAGGGCGCCGCAGGCGCCGAGCGTGTGGCCCATGTAGCTCTTCAAGGTGGAGGCGGGCGTCTTCGTGCCGAAGACGGCGTTCGTGGCGGCGCTTTCCGCGGCGTCGCCGCGTTCGGTGGCGGTGCCGTGGAGATTCACGTAGCCGATGTCTTCAGGCTGCAAGCCGGCGTCGGCGAGCGCCATCCGCATGCACTGCGCCATCTGCTCGGACTGCGGGCTCGTGACGTGCGTGCCGTCGGTGTTGTTCGCAAAGCCCACGACTTCCGCGTAGATGCGGGCGCCGCGAGCCTGGGCGTGCTCGAGCTCTTCAAGGATCAGCGTGCCGGCGCCTTCGCCGATCACGAGGCCGTCGCGCTTCGCGTCAAAGGGGCGGGGCGTGAGTTCAGGGGTGGCGTTGTATTCGGTGCTCGTCGCAAAGAGTGTGTCGAAGATGGCGGCGTCGCTTGCGTCCAGCTCTTCGCTGCCGCCCGCAATCATGGCGGTCTGGCGGCCGAAGCGAATGGATTCGTAGGCAAAGCCGATGCCTTGCGAGCCGGACGTGCAGGCGGAGCTTGTTGGAATGAGGCGGCCGTGGACCTTGAAGAAGAGGCCGATGTTGACGGGCGCCGTGTGCGACATCATGCGCACGTAGGTGTTGGCGTTCATGCCGAGCGTCGTGCGCTGCAAAAGCAGGTTCGAGACGTCGGCGATGGCGGAGGGCGTGCCGGCGGAGCTGCCGTAGGCGATGCCCATGTCCCCGGAGCTTACGAGCGGATCATTGAGAAGCCCCGCGTCTTCGAGCGCCCATTCGGTGGCGCGGACGGCCATGAGGCCGACGCGTCCCATGGAGCGCGTGCTCTTGCGGTTGTAGCGGTCAGCGGGAAGTTCAAAGGGCGCGGCGGGGCAGCCTACCTGCGTCTTGAGTCCCGTGATGTCGCTCCACTTCTCCATCACCTGAACGGCGTTGGTGCAGGAGAGAAGCTTGGCGCGGACCGCCTCCCAGCTGTTGCCCAAGGGGCTGATGCCGGCAAAGCCGGTGACGACGACGCGTCGTTCCTTCATGAGAGACCTCCGGAAATTTCAATGACCTGGCGCGTGATGTAGCCCGCGTCTTCTGACATCAGGAAGGCGACGGCCGCCGCCACTTCCTCGGGCTTGCCGGGACGGCGCATGGGCACGTAGGGGAGGGCGCGTTCGAGCACTTCCTCCGTCACCATGTCGGTTTCGATGAGCCCCGGGGCTACGGCGTTCACGGTGATCGAACGGCTGGCGAGCTCCATCGCCAGCGCCTTCACGGCGCCGATGAGCCCTGCCTTGGCGGCGGAGTAGTTCACCTGGCCGCGGTTGCCGATCACGCCGGACACCGAGCTCATGGCGACGATGCGGCCGGGCTTGCGGCGGCGAACCATCGGCATCACGAGGGGCTGGATCACGTTGTAAAAGGAGTCAAGGTCCGTCTTCAAAACGGCGTCCCAGTCTTCGGCGGGCATGGCGGCGAAGGTGCCGTCGCGGCTGATGCCGGCGTTGAGAACCACGCCGTAGTAAGCGCCGAACTGCGCCACGTCGTCCGCCAGCGCTTTGCCGGCCGCTTCGCGGTCGGCGACGTCAAACGTGAGCGCGCGGCAGTCGGGATTGACGGCCTGCAGCTCGGAGAGCGTAGTCTGAAGGGCGGCGGAGGCCGAGCGGCCGTGCGCCACAACGGTGTAGCCGGCGTTGGCGAGGCGAAGCGCCACGGCGCGGCCGATGCCGCGGGAGGATCCCGTCACAAGAACAGTCAGTTTTTCCATGCGTCAGTCGAATCAGGTTGGTAAACGGTCAGGTTGGCGGCGGCGATTTCGCGTCCGTCGATGCTCGCCCGGCAGTCAAACTGGCTGGGAAGCCCCGTGTCAGCGTAAAAGACGCAGCGGGCGGAGAGGTCGATGACGTCGCCTTCGGCGAGGTCGCCCGTGTGAATGGCAAGGCGCCGCGTGCCCAGCAGAAAGCCGATTTTGGGCGCCGAGCCCTCGCGTTGGTTCTTGAGGCCGGCGTAAAGCCCCACGGTCTGCGCCATCAGCTCGATCGTGATCCAGGCGCCGTAATGGCCGTCGGGGAGACGGAACAAGCGGCACTGAGGGCCTACAACGCACTGCGCGGTGACGGTGTCTTCCGTCGCTTCTCCGCAGGATGTGAGAAGCAGCATCGGCGGCTTGTGCGGCAGCAGCTCGGCGGGCGTCTGGGTAATTTTTTGAGCCGTCATCAGGCATTCCTCTTGAAGACAAGCACGGCGTTGGAGCCGCCGAAGGCGAAGGCGTTGCCCATGACGGCGTTGAGGGGGCGGCCGAGTGATGTCGGCGACTCAATGAGGTCAAAGGGGGCGAGCGCTGGATCTTTGGCGCCGCCTGTGCGGTTCACGAAGAGCCGGCCCTCGGGGTTTTCCGTGAGAAGCATCCAGGCGAAGGCAGCTTGCAGCGCGCCGGCGCCGGCGAGCGTGTGGCCGGTGTAGGGCTTCAAGGACGCCATGCGGGCGCCGGGGCCTAGCACGCGGTTCACGGCCTTTGCTTCCATCGTGTCGTTGAGTGCGGTGGACGTGCCGTGCGCGCTCACGAAGTCGATGTTTGAAGGCGTGAGGCCGGCCGTTTTCAGCGCCTTTTCCATGGCGCAGGAAGCCTGCAGTCCGTCGGGATGCGGGGCGGAGGCATGGTAGGCGTCGCTGGTGACGCCCCAGCCGGCAAGCTCCACGGGGCTCTCTTCACGCGTGAGGATGGCGAGCGCGCCGCCTTCGCCGAGGTTGATGCCGTGGCGGGATTCGCCAAAGGGGCGGCAGGGATCGTCGCTCAGAGCGCCGAGACCCGCAAAGCCCAGCGTTGTAAAGCGCGAGAAGCCGTCAATGCCGCCCGCGACGACGGCGTCCGCGAGGCCCGCGCGCAAAAGCGCGGCGCCCGAGGCGAGCGCCATGGCGCCGGAAGCGCAGGCGTTGCTCACGGTGTAGACCGGCCCCGCGGCGCCGAGGCGGCGTGCGACGTATTCAGCGGGACGGCCGAGATTCAGCACGTCAACGGAAAAGTCCTGAGGCAGCGACCCCTGCGTTTTCAAGGCCTTCATGCCGGCTTCGATTTCATGCATGCCGGAGGTGGAGGCGCCCATGACCACGGCGACGCGATGAGCGCCGTAACGCTTGACGAGGTTGAAGACGCCCGGAAGGTCCGCGAGACAGCGTTCGGTGAGCTTTTCCGTGCGGGTTTGACGATAGTCGGGCTGCAGCGGATCGTCCGCGAGCTCCGTCACCAGACCGTAGGCGATCTTTTTTCCGTCAATGAAGCCCTCGTAGGCCGGCAGGGGCGAAAAATCCGGCGAAAAGAGCGTGCTCCGGGTCTGGTCCAAATTGACGCCGGCGGCGCTGATGCAGTTCACGCCGTTGAGAAAAATGCGATCGGGCATGTCAGGCGAAAGCGAGAATCAGTGGCTGAAAAAGTAAATTCGAAATTATGCCGCCAAGCCCAAAAAAAGAAAATTCCCCGAACGGCGGAGGTCGCTCGGGGAATTGGGAACAAGGCGAGTGAAAATCAGAGCGCATCAAACGAGATGCGGCCCTGCGCAATCACGGCGTCCTTGGTGTGCCAGCTGAAGCGCACGGTCTTGGTCGCCTTCTCGTACTCAAGCTCCACGTCAAACGTCTTGTCGGCGGGCACCGGCAGCGGGAAGCTCATGTCGGAGAGGCCCGTGAAGGATTCAGGCACCGGGAAGACCGAGCGCGCGAGCATCATGGAGAGCTGGATCTGCTGCAGCCCCGGAATGATGTAGACCTTGGTGCGCACCTTGAAGAAGGGGGAGGCCGACGGAATCGTCACCGAGAAGACGGCGTGCGTCTCGTCGCGGGAGACAAGCACCGTCTGGTGGCTGGCGGGCTCAAAGAGCGCCATGAGGGCGGGAATCGACGTCTTCCCCACGGAGTCGACGGGGAGTTCGTTCACAAAGCGCCAGCGCTGGGGCAGACAGCCCGAATTGAAGATGTCGGCAAGAATGTTGCAGAGCTTCAGCGCAAGGACGTTCTTCCCTTCGCGGTGCAGAAGGTCGATGCCTTTGTCGGTGAGAGCGGCGACGACGGCGAGCGAATGACGCTCGTCGTGGAGCATGAAGGCCTTCGCCGCCTTGATGAAGGCGTTGGGCGCGAGCGCCGCTTCCATGGCGGAAAGCGAGATCTTCTGGTCGCCGAGGTCGGCGATGCGGTCCGCGCGGCCGAGATAGATGAAGCCGCGGCCGTCAGGCGACGCTTCAACGCGGTCGTTCGTGGGCTCCCAGTCGTCGGTGCCCTGGCGCGGACTCTTCAAGATCAGCAGGTTGTTCTCGATGCGCCATTCGACGTTCTTCGCGGGAATCCAGGTGCCGCAGGAAAGAGTGCCGTCGGGTTCCAGACGGCGGATGCGGCCGGCGATGCTGCCGGATTCGGAGCTTCCGAAGATTTCCACGGGACTGCGGCCGGTGGTGCGGATGACGCGGCGGGTGACGTCGTCCGAGAGGACGGCGCCCGACGTGATGATGGTCTCCCAGCGATCCTTCACCGAACCCCAGCGCGGATCTTCGGGCGTCTTGTTGAGAATGACCGTGCTGCCGATCCAGACGATGCGCTCGTGCGTCGATACGACGTCAAGAAGCTCCTTTTCCCCCTTGACGCGATGGCCCCAGACGGTTCGGCCGCTGGCGGCCGGCCACAGGAGAAAGAAGATGAGGCCGAAGATGTGCTGCGGCGAAACGCTCGAGACGACCAGCGCGTCTTCGGACGTGAAGTTGCTCGGATGGCATTCGATGCCGTCCACTTCGGAAAAGAGCTGCTTCAGGCGCTTCGTGACCTTCGTGGGCAGGTCCGTCGTGCCGGAGGTGAAAAGTTCAACGAGCGGCGCATTTTCGTCAAAGGCGTCGCGGCAGGGCTCTTCCGTGGGAACGGAATGCAGGCGCAGCAGACCGCAGTCGTCCGGGAAGTCGCCGGCGCAGGCACCTACGTGGTCTTCGGCGAGCCGCTTGCAGACGATGGCGCCGGTGTCGCTGGGGAGAACGGCCGTCACGCCGGCCGCCCAGGCGCCCAGGAGCGATGCGGCGGCGTTGAAGACGTCCGAGAAGCAGAGCGCGATGCGCTTGGCGCCGCACCCTTTGAAGGCGAGCTTCCAGCCGTTGGCGGCAATGGCGAGGTCGCTGTAGGTTCGAGTGATCTTTTCGTCGCGCAGGAAGACGCGGCTGTCAATGGAAGTACGGGTGAGGAGTCGGGAGGGATAGATGTAGTTTGCAGAGGTCATGCGGCAAGCTGCCTTCCGAAAGAGAGGAAGGTGCACCTATGAAAAACGTTGACTGCCCGCTAAGTCAAGCGCACGGGCAGCGGACCGAAACGCTCGGGTGTTACCTAATAGAAGATACACCAAATGGCGTAGGTCGTGCAGCGTCTGCCATGTAAAAACGCCCGCCGTTGTGATCGGCGGGCGAAAGTCAGCGGGAAAGTCCGATGAGGACGACGCCTGAGACCATCAGGCCGATCCCCGCGAGCCGCGTGAGGGAGAGCTTTTCCTTCAGAAGGAAGGCGCCGGCGATGACGCCGGCGGTCATGCCGACTTCTCGCGCGGGGGCGACGTAAGCAAGCGGCGCGAGGGAGAGCGCGTAGAGGATGAGAAGGTAGGCGCCGGGAGACCCCACGGTGACGGCGGCGAGCGACTTTCTCAGGCGGGCGGTCGAAAGAATGCGGGTGATCTCCCCTTTCCAGCCGGCTTTTTTCACGATGAAGGGCGCGAGCACGACGGCGCGCAGGGCGATCGAGGGGAAGTAGAACGTGAGGGGCGTGAGCCCCGTCTCCTGCTGCACGGCCCAGGCGTCGCAGAACGAGTAGCCCGCGATGAAGAGCCCGGTGAGCGCGCCCCAGAAGAGTCCGGCGGAGAGGCGGTGCTGCGTTTCTTCCGTGGCGGACTTTCCTTTCAAGGTGAGAAGCACGATGCCGCAGAGAATGGCGGCGATTCCGAGCCATCCGGTGGCGCTCGGCGCATTGCCGAGAATGACGACGGCGGCAAGCACTGTGATGAGGGGGCCGGTGCCTCTGGCGGTGGGATAGACCACGCTGTAGTCCGCCTTGTGGTAGCCCGTCTGAAGCACGACGGCGTAGAGAACGTGAATGGGCGCCGAGAGTGCAATGACGAGCCATCCCGTGGGCGTGATGCGCGTGAAGGCTTCGCCGTCAAACAAGGCGATGGCGGGCAGAGACACCGCGGCTGTGATGAGGTAGACGAGGAGCCAGAGCTCCTTGCCGCAGTCCGCTTTTTTCAACTGGTAGTTCCAGAAAGCGTGCAGGCAGGCGGAGGTGAGAATGAGCAGCAGGGCGGCGACAGGCATGGCGCGGCGGATGAAAAGAAGCCCGCATTGACCGGAGGCGAATGCGGGCTGACGATCAGAAGACCGGGTTAGCAGCGGCGGGCGAGTTCAGGCGCCTTGCCGATGTAGGTGGCGGGCGTCAGGTCGCGCAGGCGGGCCTTGGCGTCTTCCGGAATTTCCAGTGTTTCCACGAAGGCGTGGATCACCTCGGGGGTCATGTGGCCCTTGCCGCGGGTGAGCGCCTTCAGCTTTTCGTAGGGCTTCGGAATGCCGTAGCGGCGCATCACGGTCTGAATGGCTTCGGCAAGCACTTCCCACGCGGCGTCGAGGTCTTCGGCGACGCGGGCGGCGTTGAGCTCGAGCTTGCCCAGGCCGCGGCCCAGGGCGTTGTAGCCCACGAAGCAGTAGCCGAAGGCGACGCCCAGGTTGCGAAGCACCGTGGAGTCGGTGAGGTCGCGCTGCCAGCGGGAGATGGGCAGCTTGCCGGCAAGGTGAAGGAGCAGAGCGTTCGCAACGCCCAGATTGCCTTCGGAATTTTCGAAGTCAATGGGGTTCACCTTGTGCGGCATCGTGGAGGAGCCGACTTCGCCTTCTTTGAGCTTCTGCTTGAAGAAGCCCATGGAGATGTAGCCCCAGACGTCGCGGTCGAAGTCGATGAGGATGGTGTTCGCGCGGGACATCTCGTGAAAGAGCTCGGCCATGTAGTCATGGGGCTCGATCTGGATCGTGTGCGTGTTGAAGGTGAGACCGAGCTTCTCCTCCACGACGTGGCGGCTGTGGCTTTCCCAGTCGTAGTCGGGGTAGGCGATGAGGTGGGCGTTGAAGTTGCCGACGGCGCCGTTCATCTTCGCGTAGAACTTCACCGCCTTGATGGCGTCGATCACGCGCGCCAGGCGCACGGCGACGTTCGCCATTTCCTTGCCGACGGTCGTGGGGCTCGCGGTCTGGCCGTGCGTGCGGGAGAGCATGGAGACGTCCGCCCACTGGTGCGCGTAGTTCGCGATCGTGTCGTGAATCGTCTGAAGCTTCTCCACGAGCGCCTTGCGGCCTGCGGTGAGCATCAGCGCGTGGCTCGTGTTGTTGATGTCTTCGCTCGTGCAGGCGAAGTGGACGAATTCGCTTGCCTTCGCAAGCTCCGCATCATGCGCCACCTTGCCCTTGATCCAGTATTCCACGGCCTTCACGTCGTGGTTCGTCGTGGCTTCGATCGCCTTGATTTCTTCGCAGTCAGCGACCGAGAAGTTGTCGGCGAGGCCGCGCAGGAAGGCGCAGCCTTCGGCGCTGATCGGGGCGAGCTCGGAGAAGCCGGCGTTGGAGAGCGCGATGAGCCATTCGACTTCCACGCGCACGCGGGCGTTCATGAAGGCCGATTCGGAGAAGATGTCGCGAAGTTCGGCGCACTGGCGGGCGTAGCGGCCGTCAAGCGGGCTCAGGGCGGTAAGGGAGGAAAGTTCTGACATGGAGATGTTTCCGTGCAAGAAAAAAAGACAATCCTGTTATTTTAAGGCACGGCTAACGGCGCAAGCGGCGCTTTTAACTGGGAAAATCGCCTATCGATATGTGAAGCGCCGCGGCCGGACGTTTGGTTGCGCGTTCTTCACGAAACTTTGCAAAGGTGCGGGTGTTCTTGACGGCGGCGCCTGATAACCTGCATCCTGAAAAATGAAAACGCCCGAGGCCCTCGTGAAAGGCCGGGCGACCTTTGAAGGAGGAAGCAACATGAAGGCAAAAACGTTCGCCCTGACGATGGCGGGACTCATCGGCTTTGCGGCGGCCGCAGGCGCCCTGGCAGCGTGCCCAGGCAACCCCAGCCAGTGTCCCGGCAATCCGGCGCAGTGCCCCGGCGCGGGGCCGGCCGTGGAGCGTCCGATGTCGCCAGAGGCGTTCATCGAGGGCCGCAATCAGGCGCTGGAGTCGATTCTCACCCTGAAGGAAAATCAGAAGGCGGCCTTCAAGGCCTACGCCGACGCCCGCGTGGCGTGGACGGGCGGGCACCTGAAGAAGGAAGCGCGCGATCCTGAGAAGGTCTACGACGAGCAGACGCGGTTGGAAGACCGCGCGGCGCGGCTGAAGCTTCGCGCGGACCGCCTCGCGGATTTGGCTGCCAAGCGCGCGGCGCTCTGGAAGGTGCTCGATCCGCAGCAGAAGATGGCGCTGGAAGCCTTTGAAACGCAGGGCATGGGCGTCGCCCACCACGGCTTACAATGGAAAGACGGTCGCCGCGGTCCCGGCTGCGGCTGCCCGGCGGGCGACGGCCCTCGGCCCGAACCGCGCCCACATCATCGTCCGGACGCGCCTCAGCGCTATTGAACCTTGACTGACACCACCGCTCCTCTCTTTGACGATGCGCCGCCCGTTCATGCGCCCATCGTTCCGATGACGCCCGATCCCGAGCTGCGGCGTCTGGGGGAGCGTCTGCCCCGCGACATCTATCTGGGAAGCTCCAGCTGGAATTTCCCAGGATGGCGGGGCATTGTCTGGGGGCCCTTGAGCTCCGTTACGGGGCTCGCGGAGGAGGGGCTCTCCGCTTATTCGGCGTACCCCGTCTTTCGCACGGCGGGCATCGACCGCGCCTTCTACCGGCCGTTGCCTGAATCGACCTACCGGCACTTTGCGGCGTCAGTGCCCGACAACTTCCGCTTTTTGGTGAAGGCGCCGCAGGCGGTGACGGACAGCTTGGTCCGGCATCCGGGCTCGCGGCGCACGGAAGACAATCCCCACTACCTCAATGTGAAGGAGGCGGTGGAGTCCTTTGTGCTCCCCGCAGCCGAAGGCCTGGGGGAGAAATTGGGCGTGCTCGTTTTTGAAATGGCGCAGCTCCCGCGCGAGCGCGTGCGGGGAACGACAAACGCTCACCGCGCGATCGACGAAATCACCTCGTTTCTGGCGGAACTGCCCAAGGAAGTGAACGGCCGACGGCTCACCTACGGCGTGGAGATGCGCACGCATGCGCTTTTTACGCGCCGCTACATTCGATATCTTCGTCCCACGGGCGTCCGCCCTGTCGTGGGCATTCACCCGACGCTTCCCTCCGTGATGCGGCAGATCAATGCGCTGCGCTATTTGGACGCGCCGGACGTGGAGACTGGCTCCTGGAAGCTCAAGGGCGACGCGATTGTCCGCTGGTCGCTCGCGGACGGCGGAACGTTTGCGGGATTGAAGCAGGACTGGGCGCCTTTTTCCGCCATTCAGGAAGCGGACATCGTGACGCGAGAGGCGGTGGCGTGGCTGATGGAGCTTGCGCACCAGTCGGGCGTGCGAGGCTTTGCCGTCGCAAACAACAAGGCGGAGGGGTGTTCGCCCCTTACCATGCGGGCGATTGCGGAGAGCATTGAGGCGCTCGAGCGCCAGCATCGCGAGGCCGCCGCGGAAGCCAGCCGGCGGCCGTAAGGATTGGCGTCAGGCTTCCCAGACGGACAGCGGGCCGTCGCGGGTTTCTTCCGCGGGATTCGCGGCGTCCGCGTCGGGCGTGCCGCAGGTGATCCACGCCACGAGCTTTTCGCCGGGCGCCTTCGCAAAGGCCGACTGCACGCCGGCGTCTTCGAGGGCCGAGCCCGAAAGCACGATTCCGCCGAACCCTTGCGCCTTGAGAGCGAGGAGAAACTGCTCCAGCGCCGCCCCCGCCGTGAGAAGCTGCTCCGTTTCGCTCACGGGGCTGTCGGCTTTGGGCGAAAAGACGAAGGCAACGATGGCGGGGCCCTTCTTGGCTTTGGAGCGGGTCTTGGCGATCTTTTCCTCGTCGTCCGTGCGGGCGCGCGCCGCGGCTTCAAAAAGGTCTGCAAGCTTTTCGCGGTCTTCTTCGCGCACGGCGACGAAGCGGTAGGGCGCGAGACCGTCATGATCCGGCGCGCGCAGGGCCGCGCGGGCGGCGATCGCGAGTGCGTCCGTTGAAGGGGCGGGCGCCGTGAGATGCTTGGGTTTTACGCTGCGGCGCGTGAGGAGCGCCTGAAGAAGAGCGGTATCCGTCATGAAGAATCTCCTAAAAAGGCATTTCGAGCACGGTTTCGCGGGAGGCGGCCGGCCACAGCAGCTTCAGGACGGCTTCGTGCTTTTCGCTGCTGCGAATGTAAAAGAGCTCGCGTCCGGCGCCTTCCGCCTTGAGCGTTCCGGCGTCCGCAAGACGCGTTCGGGTGACGGCCGCGACGGCGTCGCCCGGCTCCAGAATCGTGACGCCGGAGCCGGCGACGCGACGAAAGACGTCGGTGAGAAACGGGTAGTGGGTGCAGCCCAGCACGAGCGTGTCAACGCCCTTCGTGAGCAGCGGCTCCACGTAGCGGCGCACGAGCGCCTCGGTTTCCGGCGCATCAAAGGCGCCTTTTTCCACGCACTCCATCAGGCCGGGGCAGCCCACGGACAAGACTTCGGCGCCTTCAGCAAAGCGAGCGAGCAGGCGCTGGTAGCGGGCGCTGGCGATGGTGCCCGCGGTGGCGAGAACGCCGATGCAGCGCCGGGGGCTGAGCTTCACGGCGGGCTTCACGGCGGGCTCGATGCCGATCACGGGCACCGGCATCCAGGTGCGCAGGTGGTCGGCTGCGGCGGCGGTCGCCGTGTTGCAGGCGAGCACCAGCGCCTTGACGCCGTGCACCGCGACGAGAAACTGCGCGATGCGGTCGCACCGCGTCTTCACCCAGTCAGCCGGCTTGTCGCCCCAGGGGGCGTTGCCGCAGTCGGCGCAGTAGAGAAAGTCCTCCTGCGGCAGGCGATGCCGGAGCGCCCGAAGAACGGACAGGCCCCCGAGCCCCGAATCCAGCACGCCGACGGGGTCGGCGGCGCTTGGAGTCATCGGCATCAGGCCTTGTCCTTTTCTGCGGCGGCGCGGCCGAGCCGGTCGTTGACGGCCGCCCATTCGGGCGTCGCGGGCGGGCACTCGATCAGAATCACGTCGGCGCCGAAGGCGTCGAGGCGATGCAGGTTGTCGTAGAGAGCGTGCGCGTAGGCGGCTTCGGAATCTTCGGCAATCAGCACGCCGCTTGCGGGCAGCCGGCCCGCTGACGCGAGCGCGGCTTTCGTGGCCGGACGCACCAGAAGCGCGGCCTTCACGGCGGCATCGGCGAGCGTCTCGACGATTGCGTCGGCGGAAAGAAGCTTCACCTTCGTTTTCGGCGCGTAGTGGCTCTTGAGCCGCCCCGAGGCGCGCGGCGCGTCGCTCCCGGCGTCAGGGACCGGAACGCCCAGCGCGGCTTCGAGCATCTCGCGCGTCACCGCACCGTGGCGAAGGATTTCAGGGCGCTTTCCAGAAAGGTTGATGATCGTGGATTCGACGCCCACTTCACAGACGCCGCCGTCCAGAATCATGTCGAGCTTGCCAGCGGGCTTCACGCCCAGGTCGTCCGCCACATGCTGCGCGGACGTGGGGGAGATGCGGCCGAAGGTGTTGCAGCTTGGCGCGGTGACGGCGCGATGGCTGTCGCCCGCGAATTCCTTCAAGAGTTCGCGCATCCAGGGGTGCGAGGGGCAGCGGATCGCGACGCTGTCCTGGCCGCCCGTGACAAACCCTTGGCAGCGGTCGCTCTTGGGGAGCACCATGGTGAGGGGGCCGGGCCAGAATTTTTCGGCGAGGAGCCGAGCTTCCGGCGGCACGACGCGAGCCCACGCGGAGAGCGCTTCGGGGCCTGCGACATGAACGATCAGCGGATGGTTCGTGGGACGTCCCTTCACGGCGAAGGTGGCGAGCACCGCCTGCTCGTTGTCGGCGTCGGCGGCGAGCCCGTACACGGTCTCCGTCGGAATGGCCACGAGGCCGCCCGCGCGGAGAATGTCCGCCGCTCGCTGAATCGCCGCCCGGTCAACGGGCGGATACTGAAAGGCTGACATCAGACCGGTTCATCCATGTGAAGAATCGCGGCGACCTGCTTGGCGCGCGAAAGCGCCTCTGCGACCGTCTTGCCGACGCAGGTGACGTGCCCCATCTTGCGGGCGCGGCGCGCCTCGGTCTTGCCGTAGAGGTGAAGCTTCGCGCCCGGCACGGCGAGAACGTCCGCCCAGGCGGGCTCGCGCTTCACGTCGGCGCCGTCCTTCGTTTCGTACCACACGTCGCCCAGGATGTTGAGCATCACCGCGGGCTGCACGAGGTCCGTGCTGCCCAACGGCAATCCCGCCATGGCGCGCACCTGCTCTTCGAACTGGCTCGTGACGCAGGCTTCGATCGTGGCGTGGCCCGAGTTGTGGGGGCGGGGCGCCATTTCGTTGGCGACCACGCGGCCGTCTTCGAGAATGAAGAACTCAATGCAGAGAACGCCCGTGTAGTGCAGGGCGTGCGCGATTTTCTCCGCATAGCCGCGCACTTCCTCGGAAATCGATTCGGCGACGCGAGCGGGCACCACGGTTTCGGCGAGGATGCCGTTTTTGTGGTGGTTTTCAAAGACGGGGAAGGTGACGGCGTCCCCTGTCATGCCGCGCGCGACGATGACGGAGACTTCGCTTGCGAGCGGCAGGCGCTTTTCCAGAATGCAGGCGACGCCGCCCATGGCGCGGAAGGCGGCCTTCACGTCCGCTTTGGAGCGGACCGTGGTCTGGCCCTTGCCGTCGTAGCCCAGGCGCGTCGTCTTCAAAATGCCGGGGAAAAGGTCGTCGGAAAGCTCATCGGCGTCTTCTTCACGAAGCACCGCGGCATGCGGCGCCACCGGGACGCCCGCCGTGGCTTCGAGAAAGTGCTTTTCGTCCAGACGGTCCTGCGCGATCGACACAGCGTCCGCCGCGGGGGCCGTGACGCAGCCGTCGTCGCCGGCCGCCAAAAGCGCCAGCGCGTCCGCCGGAACGTTTTCAAATTCGGTCGTGACCGCGGCGGTGAGCGTCTTCATCTCGCGAAGCGCCGCCGTGTCGGTGTAGGCGGCCTTCACGTGGGTCGCGGATACTTCGGAAGCGGGACAGTCGCTCTTTTCAAGCACGGCGACGTGGTAGCCCATCGTCGCCGCGGCCTGCGCGAACATGCGGCCGAGCTGGCCGCCGCCCATCAGGCCCAGCGTGGCGCCGGGCAGCAGAGGAAATGCGGATTTCATGCGACAGAGTCCTTTTCAGGCGGCGGGCGGCAGCGTCATGGCGCGCGCCGCGGCGTTCTGCTCCTGGCGGAAGGCCTGCAGCTTTTCGTAGAGCGCCTTGTCGGTGACGGCGAGAATCGTGACGGCGTAGAGCGCCGCGTTCGCCGCGCCCGCTTCACCGATCGCAAACGTGGCGACCGGCACGCCCTTGGGCATCTGGACGATGGAGTAGAGGCTGTCTTCGCCGCGCAGGTACTTTGAAGGCACCGGAACGCCCAGAACGGGGACGACGCATTTGGCGGCGAGCATGCCGGGAAGATGCGCCGCGCCGCCTGCGCCCGCGATGATGCACGCAAGGCCGCGCTCCCGCGCGGTGGCGGCGTACTCGAACATTTCGTCGGGCATGCGGTGCGCGCTCACGACCTTCGCTTCATAGGGAACGCCGAACTTTTCAAGGATTTCGGCCGCCTTCTGCATGACGGGCCAGTCGGAGGAGGAGCCCATCACAATGCCGACCACGGGTTTTTCGTTGGCAAGCGTCATTTTCATTCAATCCAAATAACAAAAATCGGCATAACAAAAATCGGCGCGGCAGCGTTTCCCTGACGGAAACGTCGTCCGCGCCGCTCTGAGGCGAGATTTTAGACTACTCGACGTCTTTGCCCGTGAGCTTCACGAGCGCCTCGCGGTACTTCATCGAGGTCTTTTCAATGATGTCCTCGGGGGGCACCGGCGCGGGCGGCACCTTGTCCCAGCCCGTGCTCTCAAGCCAGTCGCGCAGGAACTGCTTGTCGTAGCTCGGGGGCGACATGCCGGTGTCGTACTGCTCCGCGGGCCAGAAGCGGGAGCTGTCGGGCGTGAGCATTTCGTCCATGATGCAGACGTTCCCGGCTTCATCCAGACCGAACTCAAACTTCGTGTCGGCGATGATGATGCCGCGGGTCGCGGCGTACTCCGCGGCCCGCGTGTAGAGGGTGAGGGTGTATTCGCGGATCTTTTCAGCCACTTCCTGGCCGTACATCTCCACGACCTTCTCAAACGGAATGTTTTCGTCGTGCACGCCCACTTCGGCCTTTGCCGCCGGGGTGAAGATCGGCTCGGGGAGCTTCTCGGCCATCTTGAGGCCGGCGGGAAGCTTCACGCCGCAAACGCTGCCGGTGGCCTGATAGTCCTTCCAGCCGCCGCCGATGATGTAGCCGCGGGCGACGCATTCGATGAGAATCGGAGTGAGGCGCTTCACGACCATGGAGCGGCCCTTCACCTGCTCGACTTCGTCGGGCGCCACGACCGTCGTCGGATCAATGCCGGTGAGCTGGTTGGGCATGCCTTCGGTGAGCTTGTCAAACCAGAACTGGGTGAGCTGCGTGAGCACCTTGCCCTTGTTGGGAATCGGCACGCTCAGAATGCTGTCGAAGGCGCTGATGCGGTCGCTCGCGACCATCAGGAGCTTGTCCTGGCCGACGGCATAGCATTCGCGAACCTTGCCGCGGTAGACGAGCGGCAGGCTTTTCAGGTTGGTTTGCATTAAACCGGACATAGTTGAAGTCTCCCCGTTCGAAGAACGGAAGCGGTTGACGATGCGCGCCATTTTATCGGCGGTGCCCCAAAATGGCGCATGACTTTTTACCTAGGCTGAACAGAATGTCAGGCAAAAACTGAACAAAGCAGGACGGAGAGCCACGTGACGACGGCGAACGTGAGCGCGAAGAGCACGGCGGCGCTGCCGGCGTCCTTGGCGTACTTGCTCAAGGGGTGGATCTCGGGGCCGATCCGGTCGATCGCGGCCTCAAGGCCGGAATTGAGGAGTTCGGTGACCAATAGAAAGACGACGGAGAAGGCGCACCAGAGCTTCAGGGAAAGCTCCGTGGGCAGAAAGAAGGCGAGGGGGATGAGAAGGATCGCGGCGAGGCTTTCCTGCCGGAAGGCTTCTTCGTTGCGAAACGCCGTGCGGATGCCGTCGGCTGAGTATTTGGTCGCGTTGATGAGGCGGGTGAGGCCGCTTTTGCCCTTGAGATCCCGGGCGTCCTTGATCGGCATGGCGGAGTCCTTTAAGAAAACGGCCTGCCGGAGGCGGACACCTGCGGCAGGCCGGAAGTCATTTTTCTAGCGGCGCCTTAGCGGACGTTCTGGGCGAGCGTGCCGTCGGCGTAGTGAGAGGCCATGACCGAGAGGCTCACGGGCTTGATCTTCGCGCCCTGGCCTTCGCAGCCGAAGGCGAGATAGCGGCTCTTGCAGAGCTTGTAGGCTTCTTCGCGCGCTTTCTTCAGATAGGCGCGGGGATCGAAGCCGCTCGGATTTTCCACGAGGTAGCGGCGCACTGCGGCCGTCATCGCGAGGCGGATGTCGGTGTCGATGTTCACCTTGCGCACGCCGTGCTTGATGGCTTCCTGGATTTCCTCCACGGGCACGCCGTAGGTTTCGCGCATGTCGCCGCCGAATTCGCGGATCTCCGCGAGGTATTCCTGCGGCACGGAGCTCGAGCCGTGCATCACGAGGTGGGTGTTCGGAAGGCGTTCGTGGATTTCCTTCACGCGGGCGATGGAGAGGATTTCCCCGGTGGGGCGGCGCGTGAACTTGTAGGCGCCGTGGCTCGTGCCGATCGCGATGGCGAGGGCGTCAAGCTGCGTGGCGCGCACGAATTCGGCGGCCTGGTCGGGGTCGGTGAGAAGCTGGTCGCGGGTCATCTTGGCGTCCGTGCCGTGACCGTCCTCCTTGTCGCCCTTCATGGTTTCAAGGGACCCGAGGCACCCCAGCTCGCCCTCGACGGAAACGCCGATGCAGTGGGCGTTTTCCACGACGCGCTTCGTGACTTCCACGTTGTAGTCGTAGCTCGCGATCGTCTTGCCGTCGCTCTGCAGGGAGCCGTCCATCATGACGGAGGTGAAGCCCATGCGCATGGCGATCTGGCACACCGCGGGGCTCTGGCCGTGGTCCTGATGCATGCAGACCGGCACCTCGGGCCACTCTTCGACGGCGGCTTCGATCATGTGCTTCAGGAAGGCTTCGCCGGCGTACTTGCGGGCGCCGGCCGAGGCCTGCATGATCACCGGGGCGCCGACTTCGGCGGCCGCGGTCATGATGGCGTGGACCTGTTCGATGTTGTTGACGTTGAAAGCGGGAACGCCGTAGCCGTTTTCTGCTGCGTGGTCGAGCAGCTGACGCATGCTGACAAGTGCCATTGCGGGAAACTCCCAAAAAATGAGGTGAGGCGCCGGCGGTTTCTTGACCGGACGCCGAAAAAGTTGCGGGTATTCTAGACGAGGCGGCCTTCCGGCGCATGAACGACGGAAGGCCGCGGAAGAAGGCGGTGGCGGATCAGAGGGCGGAGAAGACGTCCGCGAGGGCGGCGCGGATCGCGGCTTCGTCGGCCTTGTAGGAGCCCTGGACGTAGCCGCCGTTGCCGCCGCCCCGGCCGTTGAGCTTCTGGTTGAGCGTCTTGCTCGCGTCGCGCATCTTGTCAGCGGGACCGTAGAGCACGTAGCTGTAGACGCCGGGCGCCGTCGCGGAGAGGACGGCCGCGGCGGGCGCCTTCTTCGATTCGGCGATGATCGTGGCGAAGGTGCGCAGCTCCTGCGGCGCAAGCCCGTCTTCAAAGTGGATGACGACCGTGTCGGAGGCGGGAAGCGAGGCGGCCTTGAGGGTGAGAAGCTGCTTTTTGAGGTCAATGATTTCGCTTTCGCGGGCGGCCTGCGCCGCAAGGAGCTTCTCCACGGCCTGCGCGACTTCGGCGGGCTTGGCGGAGAGAAGCTCTGAAATGCGGCGCACCGCTTCGTTCTTTTCAGCGAGCGCGCGGATCGCCCGGCCGCCGCACACGAAGAAGATTCGCGTGCCGCCGCGGTGCTTTTCCGAAGAAAGCACTTTGATGAGCTGCACTTCGCCCGTCTTCGCAACATGCGTGCCGCAGCAGGCGCAGCGGTCGCAGCCGGGAATGTCCACGATGCGCACTTTGCCCGTGAGCTCCTTCTTGCTGCGGTAGTTCATGGCCTTCAGTTCGTCCGCGCTCGGAAAGAGGACGGCGACCGGAATGTCGGCGCAGATGGCGTCGTTCACGGCCTTTTCCATCTGGGCGACCTCTTCGGGCGGAATCACGCCGTCAAAGTCGACGGTGATGACGTCGTCATCCATGTGAAAGCCCACGTTGTCAAAGCCGTACTTCTGGTGCACAAGGCCCGAGATGACATGCTCGCCCGTGTGGTTCTGCATGTTGTCGTAGCGGCGCTCCCAGTCGAGGACGCCCTTGACTTCAGCGCCTGCTTCGAGCGCCTTGTCCGTGTAGTGAACGATCACGCCGGCGACGCGGCGCACGTCGGTGACGAGAGCGTCGCCCAATTTGCCGTGGTCCGCGGGCTGGCCGCCGCCCTCCGGATAAAACGCCGTGTCGGAGAGCACGACTTCAAAGCCCTTGTCGCCTTCGGTGCAGGAGACGACCTGCGCCGTGAATTCCCGGGCGTACGTGTCGCGGTAAAAGAGTTCGTTCAGTTCGGACATTGCCTTCGTTCCTTGGTTTTTCGTGGAGGCGGCGGGAGCGAGCCCTGAGGGCGGGTCGCTTCGGCCGCGCCGGGCACTATACGCGCTTCAAAAACGAAGGCGCCCCGGTGAAATGCTCAACCAGGGCGCCGCGAATGGGAACGTGTTGCGGGACTATTCGTCTTCCACCAGGTCTTCGATGCCGCTCGCGATGTGAATCGAGGGATCGGTCTCGATGCGGTGATCGTTGAAGGCCTGGCCGCTCACGATGTTCCGGAGGCCGTCAAAGTTGAGGATCTGCACGTGCTTCTGGTTCACGATGATGAAGTTGTCGTGAGAGAAGCGGGAGAGAACGCGGCTCACGGTCTCCAGCTTCAGCCCGAGGTAGGAGCCGATTTCGGCGCGCGTCATGCGCAGGACGAATTCGCTGCGGGAGTACCCGCGCTGCTCGAAGCGCTGGGAGAGGTTGAGGATGAAGGCGGCGAGGCGCTCTTCGGCGTGCATCGACCCGAGAAGAAGCATCACGCCGTTCTGGCGCACGATTTCTCGCGCGAGGAGCTTCTGAAAATGCGCGCTCCAGACGGGCATGCTCTGCGTGAGTTCGTCAAGCTTCTCCTTGGGAAGGATGCAGACTTCGGTGTCTTCGAGAGCGATGAGGTCGCTTGAGTAGACCTGGCTTGCGATGCCGTCAAGGCCCACGATGTCGCCCGACATGTGAAAGCTCGTCACTTGCTCGCGGCCGTCGCTGCTCATCACGGCGCTCTTCAAGAAACCCAGGCGCACGGCGTAGAGGGCGTCGAACTTGTCGCCCGCGCGGTAGAGCGCTTCGCCGCGCTTGATGCGGCGGCGGGAGCTCACGATGTCTTCGAGCTGCTCGATCTCTTTCAAATTGAGTCCCACGGGCAGGCACAGTTCGCGCAGATTGCAGTTGGAGCAGGCAACGCGCAGGGTGGCCATGTTGATGGTGGGGTTGTTGAGCATCGCGAATCCTTCAAACGGTTCCGGCAGCAGCGTCGGAACAGTAATAAACAAATAATCTCGACGGCCTACACTTCGCAGCGGCCGGCGGGAGTGAAAACGAGGAAAGGCGCCGTGATGAACAAGGCGCCGACTGCTTTCACGACCAATACTATTTGCGGTTTTGACATTTGTCAAAAAAGAGCGGAATAACCCGCCTGACCCGACGGCGAATTGTTTCGAATTATTTAAGGGGTGCCCCAATGACCAATCCCGCCTTAAGCGGCGTTGAACTGCCTGACAGCGAGCTGCTCAATAAATTTGACGTGCCGGCGCCGCGCTACACGTCCTACCCGACGGCGGACCGCTTCAACGCCGACTTCACGGCCGCTGACTACGAAGCGGAATTGAAGGGCCGCGAAAAGGCCGCCAAGCCCGCGGGGCTCTCCCTCTACGCTCACATTCCGTTCTGCAACGACGTGTGCTTCTACTGCGGCTGCAACAAGATCGTGACGCGCGATCATTCGAAGTCGGCGGAGTACATCGACCTTCTCTTGAAGGAAGCGGACATCGTGAAGGGGCTCATCACGGGCTCTCAGACCTTGGATCAGCTCCACTGGGGCGGCGGCACGCCGACGTTCCTCACGAACGAAGAGATCCTGAAGCTCATGGGGGGCTTTGCCGAGCGCTTCCCCTTCGCATCAGACGGCGAATTTTCGATCGAAGTCGATCCCCGCACCTGTCCCGAGGACAAGGTGAAGACCCTGCGCGAAGCGGGGTTCAACCGCATGAGCCTCGGCGTGCAGGACTTCAACCCTGACGTGCAGAAGGCGGTGAACCGCCTGCAGCCCTTCGAGATGGTGAAAAAGCTCATGGGCGAAGCCCGCGAGAACGGCTTTCACTCGGTCAACATGGACTTGATCTACGGGCTTCCGAAGCAGACCCGCGCGTCCTTTGAAAAGACGATCGATCAGGTGATCGAGCTCAGCCCCGACCGCATCGCGCTCTATCACTACGCCCATCTGCCGAACCACTTCAAGGCGCAGCGCCGCATTCTGCCCGCGGACCTTCCCGGCACCGAAGAGAAGGTGAACATCATGTTCGACGCCATTCGCCACCTCACGGCGAACGGCTATCGCTACATCGGCATGGACCACTTTGCGAAGGCGACGGACGAACTGTCCATTGCGCAGGTGAACGGCACGATTCAGCGCAACTTCCAGGGCTACTCCACCCGCGCTGAATGCGACATGATTGCGCTGGGCGCGAGCTCCATCTCCTTTGTGGGCGGCGGCTACGCCTGCAATCCCCGCGACATCGAGCCGTGGGCCGAGGCGATCCGCGAGGGGCGCCTCGCGACCTGCCGCGGCTTCAAGCTTTCTGAAGAGGACAAGCTGCGCCGGGCGGTCATCATGACCGTGATGTGCCGCTTTGAAATCGACAAGAAGGCGATCGAAGACGAGTTCGGCATTCGCTTTGACGAAACGTTCGCCTGGGAGATGAAGAAGCTTGCGGCGTACGTGAAGCACGGCCTTGTGACGATGACGCCCGACAAGATCACCGTGAGCCCCAAGGGCAAGATCTTCGTGCGCGCGGTGGCGATGCAGTTTGACAAGTATCTGCGCGAATCCGATCGCGCGGGCGGCTACTCCAAGATCGCGTAGTCGGTCCGACGAGAAACCGGCGAAAAGTCCGTCAAACGGGAGGCTCTTTCGTGAAGAGCGGTCCGTTTGGCGGACTTTTTTGTTACGTCTTTACACAAAATAACGCGGCGGGCGTGTAAAGTGAGCGCTTGCATGAATTTTTTCCCGTATACCTAACATGACTGAAGCTACGCCGACGATCTACTGGCATGACTATGAAACGTTCGGATTGAATCAGCGTCTCGACCGCCCCGCGCAGTTTGCGGGCTGGCGCACCGACATGAACTTCAATCTCATGACGGACCAGCCGGACATCTGGTACTGCCGCCCCGCGATGGATTATCTGCCGGAGCCCACTTCCTGCCTCATCACCGGCATCACGCCGCAGGTAGCCGAAGAGAAGGGCGTGTCCGAACACGATTTCGCCGCCAACATCCGCGCTCAGATGACGCGCCCCGGAACTCTCTCCGTGGGCTACAACTCCATGAAGTTTGATGACGAGGTGACGCGGCACCTCTTCTGGCGCAATCTCTACGACCCCTACGAACGCGAGTGGAGCGAAGGCTGCGCTCGCTGGGATCTCTTTCCCTTCGTGCTCGCCGTGTGGGCGCTGCGTCCCGAGGGGATCGAATGGCCCAAGAACGGCGGCCCCGATCCCGTGAAGTCGAATCTTTATTCCTTCCGTCTGGAAAAGCTCACCCGAGCCAACGGGCTCGAACATTCGCGCGCCCACGATGCAGCCAGCGACGTGGAGGCGACGATTGCGCTCGCGCGGCTTCTGGCGCAGCGCCAGCCCCGCCTCTGGCAGTGGGCGCTGAACAACCGCAGCAAGGCGGCCGTGCGCGCCGCCTTGGAGACGGGCCGCCCCTGCGTTTGCGTGGATCCCTCTGCGGGACAGCGCCGCGGGTTCCTGCGCATCGTGATCCCCATCACCGTGGGCCCTGTGAACAAAAATGAATACCTCGTGTGGGACTGCCGCGAGGATCCCGACGAGCTTCTCGGCATGTCCGCCGAAGACATCCGCCGCCGCGCCTTCGGCTCGAAGTCGATGCTTGCTGAAGGCGAGGAGCGCCTCCCGCTTTCCGTCATCAAGATCAATACGTCGCCCTTTGTGTGCGCCGACCTGCGCGTGCTGACGCCGCGGGTGTGCGAGCGCTTCGGACTCAATCTGGAGCAGATCGTGAAGAACGGCGCCCGTCTCACCGAAATCCAGAAGGAGGTGGTGAGCCCCGTTTACATGAGCCGCACACGTGAAGAAGGCGCCAAGCCGCCTGAACCCGACACCGACGCCGCGCTCTACTCGGACATGATTCCCAATGCGGACCGCCCGATGATGCAGCGCATTCAGGCGCTCGCGCCCGAAGCGATCACGCAGGGCATTGCCGAGGGGCGGCTTCATTTTGAGGATCGTCGGCTGGATGAGGTGCTCTGGCGCCTGCGCGGCCGCAGCTGGCCTGAGACTCTCACGGCCGAGGAGCTTGAAAAGTGGCGCGACTTCTGCGCCTACCGCTTGTCGGGCGCCGTCGTGGGCGTGCGCAGCTTTGACGCCTTCTTTGAAGAAATCGACAAGCAGGCTGAGGTGAACGACGCTCTGATTTCGGACGGACGGCTGGATGAGGCCCGCTACGAGCGCCGCCGCTCGATTCTGGATGATCTCTACGCCTGGGGCGAGCGCCTCGGCGCCTACACGCAGGGCGAGCTCGACGCCCGCGGGAGGGAATGATGTTCGTTCGTCGTGAAAGCTACCCGGAGACGGCGCCCCGGCGCGTCGCTTTTCTGGGACTGGGCGTCATGGGGTGCCCCATGGCGGCGCATCTCGCGGCGGCCGGCCACGCGGTCACCGTCTACAACCGCACGGCGGAGAAGGCCGAGCGCTGGGTGAAGGCGTTCGGCGGCTCGTCTGCCGCCACGCCTCGCGAGGCGGCGCAGGGCGCGGACATCGTCTTTGCCTGCGTCGGCAACGACGATGACTTGCGCAGCGTCGTGCTGGGCGAGGACGGGGCGTTGGCCGGCATGAAGTCGGGCGCTGTGTTCGTGGACCATACGACGGACTCCGCGGAAGTCGCGCGTGAAATGCACGCACGCTTTGCAACGGTTGGCCGGCATTTTCTTGATGCGCCGGTGTCGGGCGGCGAAGCGGGCGCGGAAAAAGGGTGCCTCACCGTGATGGTCGGGGGCGACGCCGCCGTCTTTGACGCCGTGAAGGACGTGATCGCGGCCGAAGCCTGCGCGGTGACGCGCATCGGCGAGGCAGGCGCCGGGCAGCTCGCGAAGATGGTGAACCAGATCGCGATCGCGGGGCTTGTGCAGGGCCTTTCCGAAGCGGTTCGCTTCGGTGAAAACGCGGGGCTTGACATGAAGACCGTGCTTTCCGTCATCGAAAAAGGGGCGGCGGGCTCCTGGCAGATGGCGGCGCGCGGCGGCACGATGCTCGACAACCGCTTTGACTTCGGCTTTGCCGTGAAGTGGATGAGAAAGGATCTCGCCATTGCGTTGGCGGAAGCGCGCCGCAACGGTTCGGCGCTTCCCGTCACGGCGCTCGTGGACAATTTCTACGCCGAGGTCGAAGCCTCGGGCGGCGAGCGCTGGGACACGTCGTCCCTCATCACGAGGCTGCCGAAGACGACGCGCTGAGCAAGGCATCGGCCGTCAAAGAAGAGGCCTCGAGTCGGGTAAGACATTGCGCTTAACCGACTCGGGGCCTTTTTTGCGTTTGGTCAAAGGCTCTATAAATGAGAATGATTTCTGTTTGAAAATCTTGAAAATGAGAATAGGTCTCATTAGTATGCGGTCCGAACTGCCCCGCGAAGGGTCCCTTCGCGTGTCGCTTTGATTCGTTTTTAAGCCTGAAAGGAAACCGCAGCATGAGTACCTCTGCCATCAAAAAGCTCACCGAAATCGGTCAGGGCGTGGAAGCCATCGTCGTGAAGACGAAGCTCGATGAAGGTGAAGAAAATCGTCTGGCCGATCTGGGCCTGCGCCGCGGCTCCACCGTGAAGGTGCTTTACGGCGGCACGGATCAGAGCATTCTCATCGCCGTGGGCGACGGGCGCATCGGCGTCAACTACGACGTCGCTGACAAGATTTATGTTCACTAAAGGAAATCATCAACATGTTGCTTAAGGATCTTCACCCCGGTGACAAGGGGCGCATTCTCAAGTACAGCAAGGATGCGGTGGAGTATCGCCGCCGTCTGCTGATGCTCGGAGCCACCCCGGGGACGCCCTTTGAGGTCGTCCGCATCGCGCCGCTCGGCGACCCCATCGAAATCCGCGTCCGCGGCAGCTTCATCAGCGTCCGCAAGGACGAAGCCGCCATCATGGAAGTGGAGCTCGCCTGATAAAACCGGGGCGCACGCCCTTTTCTCGTTTCAAAGAAAAAGACTATGTCCAAGCAGACAATCTGCGTCGTCGGCAATCCGAACTGCGGCAAGACGACGCTCTTCAACGCCCTCACGGGCGCCCACCAGGACGTCGGCAACTGGCCCGGCGTGACGGTGGAAAAGAAGGTGGGTCACTACACCTACAACGGTGAAGAAATCGAAATCGTCGACCTTCCCGGCATCTACTCCATCACCCCGGCGAGCACCGCCGGCGAAGACGAGCGCGTCGCCCGCGACTACATTCTCACGAATGAATCGTCCTGCGTCGTCAACATCGTCGACGCCTCGAACCTTGAGCGCAACCTCTACCTCACGGCGCAGCTCGTGGAAATGCGCGTTCCGATGCTCGTCGTCGTGAACATGCTCGACATCGCGAAGGCCCATCACCTCGAGATCAATCTCGACGCCCTGCGCGAGAAGCTCGGCTGCCCCGTGGTCGGCATCGTCGCCGCCCGCGGCACGGGCGTTGACGACCTGCGCGCCGCGGTGAGCGACTTCTTGAAGAAGCCCGTCGTGCCGCCGATGTCCGTGAAGTTCGACGACAAGATCTCCGCCGGCGTGAAGCAGGTTGAGAACAAGCTCGCGAGCCTCGGCGTCGAGCGTCCGAACTGGTTTGCCGTGCAGCTGATGGAAAACGCCCCCGGCATCGCCGACAAGCTCCCCGCGGGCGCCGTCGAAGCCGTGAAGCCCATCATCGCGCCGATCGCGAAGGAATTTGACGACGATCTCGACATCGCCATCGCCGACGCGCGCTATCAGTTCGTCGCGGGCGTGGCCGAGAAGGTCATCAAGCGCGAAGGCGAAGTGACCGCGACCGTCACCGACAAGATCGACCGCGTGGTGCTCAACCGCTGGCTGGGCCTGCCGATCTTCCTGCTTGTGATGTACGTGATGTTCCTCTTCACGCAGAACCTCGGCAGCTGCTTCATTGACTTCTTCGACGTTCTCGTGGGCGGCGTCTGCGTGGACGGCTTCGGCCTCCTGCTGGAATCCATCGGCTGCCCCGACTGGCTCAAGGTCATTCTCGCTGACGGCATCGGCGGCGGTCTGCAGACCGTCTCCACCTTCATCCCGGTGATCTTCTTCCTGTACTTCTTCCTCGCCATCCTCGAAGACTCGGGCTACATGGCTCGCGCGGCCTTCGTGATGGACCGCATGATGCGCGGCCTGGGCCTTCCCGGCAAGGCGTTCGTGCCGCTCATCGTGGGCTTCGGCTGCAACGTGCCCGCCATCATGGCGACTCGCACGATTGACCGTCCGGGCGATCGCATCACCACGATCATGATGGCTCCGTTCATGAGCTGCGGCGCTCGTCTGCCGGTGTACGTGCTCTTTGGCGTCGCCTTCTTCCCGACGAACGGCCAGAACCTCGTGTTCGGCCTCTATCTGATCGGCATCATCGCCGCCGTGTTCACGGGCTTCGTGCTGAAGAAGTTCGTTCTCACGGGCGACACCAGCGCCTTCGTGATGGAAATCCCGCCGTACCATATCCCGACCGTGAAGGGCGTGCTGCTTCGCACGTGGGATCGCCTGAAGGGCTTCATCCTCCGCGCGGGCAAGGTGATCGTCGTGATCGTAGCCTGCCTGCAGTTCTTGAACAGCTGGGGCACGGACGGCTCCTTCGGCAACAGCGACACGGACAAGTCCGTCCTCGCCAAGATCGGCCAGACTATTGTTCCGATCTTCCAGCCGATGGGCGTGCAGCAGGACAACTGGCCTGCGGCCGTGGGCATCTTCACCGGCGTTCTCGCGAAGGAAGCCGTGGTCGGCACGATGAACTCCCTCTACGAGAGCATGGCTGCTGACGAAAACGCCAAGGCCGAAGGCGCCGAGGGCGAAGGTGAAGAAGAGGAAGAAGAGGGCTGGAGCTTCATGGGCACTTTGTCTGAAGCCGTCGGCGTCGTGGGTGAAAACCTCGCCGACCTCGGCAGCTCGCTCCTTGACCCGATGGGCATCGAAGTCGGTGACTTCGGTGACGAAGAAAGCGCGAAGGCGGCGGCTGAAGACAATGAGTTCTCGCTCACGTCCGTGGGCGTGATGCAGAAGCTCTTCGGCTCTCAGTTTGCGGCGTTCTGCTACCTCCTCATGGTGCTGCTCTACATGCCCTGCGGCGCGGCCGTGGCGGCGGTGTTCCGCGAAGCGGGCGCCGTGTGGACGGTGTTCCTCGCCTGCTGGACGTCTGTCATGGGCTACTCCACGGCGACGATCGTCTACCGTCTCGGCTCCTTCGGCGCTGATCCGCTCTACGCCGTGTTCGCGATTGTGATCGCGGTGGCGCTCCTTGTGGGCATGGTGCTCACGATGAAGTGCTACGTGAACCGCGAGCGCGCGAACCAGCCCAAGGTGATTCCGATCGCTGCGCGCTAACGCGTCGCAACGGATGAATCGATAGGACTCAAGGCCCGGATGCGCGGAAACGCCGTCCGGGCTTTCGATTTGACGGAGTTTGAAAGACCATGATTTCGATGAGCGAATTGAAGGCGTACCTCAAGGCGGAGGGCATGCAGGGAGAGGAGCAGATCGCCCGGCATTTCCAGACGACGCCCGTTCTGATCGCCATGATGGCGGAGAAGCTCGCCGCCCGGGGCGTGGTGCGGCTTGTGACGCAGCCGGGCTTTTCGGGCTGCGACGAGTGCACGGGCTGCTGCGAGGGGCACGCCGCGCAGCGCGCCTGGCGCTACATCGCCAAGGATTGACCGGCCGTCGGCCGGTCCGCGAAAAAAGCCGCCGGAGGGAAGATTCCCCGGGCGGCTATTTTGCTGACGTCCGGTCAGAGCGAGGCGCGGAGGATCGCGAGCACGCCCTCGCGGTCGATCGGCGCGAAGGCGCCTTCCAGCGGATACCAGACTTGGGCGACGTGGTCCGCCATGGCGTCAAAGTGTTCGTCCGTCACGCCGACGTCAGACAGGCGCGCCGGGATGCCGATCGAGCGGAAGAAGGCCTCGGTCTTTTCAATGGCGGCGAGCGCCGTCGTGCGGGCGTCTTCGGCTTTCGGCAGTCCCCAGACGCGCTCGCCGTATTGCGCAAAGCGCGGCGCGGTCTTTTCGTTCAGGCTGTAGCGCATCCAGTGCGGCGTGATGATGGCAAGCCCCACGCCGTGCGTGATGTCATGGAAGGCGGAGATCTCGTGCTCGATGCCGTGGCAGGGCCAGGGACTCTCAGAGCGGCCGATGGCGAGCAGGCCGCAGCAGCCGAAGGAGCTTGCCATCAGGAGTTCGGAGCGCGCTTCGTAGTTGTCGGGTTCAGCGATGGCGACGGGGGCGTTGCGGATGACGGTGCGGATCACCGCTTCGCACAGGCTGTCGGTGATGTCGTTGCCTTCGGCGACAAAGTACTGCTCGAAGGTGTGCGAGAGGATGTCGCAGGCGCCGGCGGCCGTCTGGTTGGCCGGCACGGTGAACGTGTAGGCCGGGTCGCAGATGGAAACTTTCGGAAAGAGGTTCGGGGCGCCGAGGAACATTTTTTCCTGCGTGGCTGGATTCGAAATCACGCCGGAGCTGTCGTATTCGCTGCCGGTGGCGGCAAGCGTCAGCACGGCGTAGATGGGCAGGGCGTCGCCGATCTTGGCGTGGTCGAGAATGAGGTCCCAGGCGTCTCCCGCGTAGCAGGCGCCGGCTGCGATGGCCTTGGTGGCGTCGATGACGCTGCCGCCGCCCACGGCGACGAGAAAGTCGATGCCCTCGCGGCGGCAAATGGCCACGCCCTCCCGCACGGAGTCGATGCGCGGATTGGGCGCGATGCCGGAAAGCTCGAAGACCTCAAAGCCGGCGAGCTGCGCCTTCACGGCCTCGTAGAGGCCGGAGCGCTTGATGCTTCCGCCGCCGTAGGTGAGGAGCACTTTGCGGCCTGCGTTTTTCACGGCGGCGCGTAGTTCGCCGAGGCGGCCGCGACCGAAGACGAGATGGGTGGGCAGGTAAAGGTCAAAGTTCTGCATGACGGGTTCTCCCATAAGCACGATGTCTCAATTCTTTCACGTCTCCGCGGCGGCAAACGGCCTGAAAGTGGCGAAAGCTTGTCCCATTACCGCAGAGAACGACTGCCGTCGCGCGGCGTGCGTAGTACGCTGAGTTTCTCAAAACTTTCTGGGAATACTCAGTCATGGCAGCATCGTTTGAAAAAGTGAAGGCGTTTGTAACGGCGGCGGGATTCGGGGATCGCATCCGGCTTCCCGAGGGTTCAAGCGCGACGGTGGAGTTGGCGGCGCAGGCGCTGGGATGCCGGCCCGAGCATATCGCAAAGTCCTTGTCCTTCAATCAGGCCGAGGGCCCCGTCGTCATCGTGGTGGCGGGCGACGCCAAGATCGACAACCACCGCTACAAGGTGACCTTTCACGAGAAGGCGCACATGATTCCGGGGGCGGATGTCGAGCGCCTCACTGGACACGTGCCGGGCGGCGTCTGCCCGTTTGCGCTGAACGACGACGTGAAGCTCTATTTCGATGAGTCTCTGAAGCGCTTTACGACGGTCTACCCCGCGGCGGGCGAAGACCATACGGCGCTCGAAATCACGGTGGAGGAAATGGAGGCCGTTGCGAAGCCTCTGGGCTGGGTGGACGTCTGCAAGGCGTGGCGTCCGGAAGAGAAGGCGGCCGCCTGAGGCAGCCCGACCAATGAAAATCGCCGCCGGCTTCAAGAGAGAACCGGCGGCGATGGCTTATGTCAGCAGGACAGTGGATCAGGCCTTGGGCAGGCGCGCGAGCTGCGCCGCCACCTTTTCCAGCGTGGCGGAGAAGTCCGCAAGACGCTTCTTTTCCTGCTCGACAACGGCGGCCGGAGCGCGCTCCACGAAGGAGGCGTTCGAAAGCTTGCCGTTGCACTTCTTGATTTCGCCCTCAAGGCGCGTCACTTCCTTCGTGAGGCGCTCGCGCTCGGCGGCGATGTCGATTTCAACCTTGAGCATGAGCTTGAAGTCGCCCACGATCGCCACGGGGGCGATGGCGCCTTCGTTCACGGCGTTGATGTCCGCGACGGACTCGACGCCCGAGAGGCGCGCAAGCGACGTGAGGTAGGCGGCGACCGTCTCCGTGACGGTCTTGTCGCCTTCCACCTGCAGCGGCACGCGCACGGAGGGCGCGAGCTGCATCTCGCCGCGCAGGTTGCGCACGGCGTCAATCATCGCCTTCAAGAGCGTCATCTTGCCGTCGGCGTCGCTGTCGGCGGCGAAGTCCTCCGCCTTCGGATAGGCGGCGATCATGACGCTCGTCTCTTCGTCGGCGCGGCGGGTGCCGGCGCAGACGCTCACCTTCTGCCACAGCTCTTCCGTGATGAAGGGGATGATCGGGTGCGCCATGCGAAGCGTCGCTTCGAGAACGGTCGCGAGGGTGTGGCGCGTGCCGCGCTGGACGGCTTCGTCAGTGCTGGCGAGCTGCACCTTGGAGAGCTCCAGGTACCAGTCGCAGAACTCGTTCCACACGAAGCCGTAGATCGCGTTGGCGGCGTTGTCGAGACGGTACTCGGCGAAGGCCTGGTGCACGGTCTTCAAGGTGCGCTGCAGCTCGGACTGGATCCAGCGGTCCACGAAGGAGAAGGTCATGGGCTTTCCGGCGTCTTCGCCCGTGCCGCAGTCCTTGCCTTCAATGTTCATCAGCGCAAAGCGCGTCGCGTTCCAGAGCTTGTTGCAGAAGTTGCGGTAGCCCTCGCAGCGCTTGATGTCGAAGTTGACGTTGCGGCCCAGCGTGGCGTAGGCCGCCATCGTGAAGCGCAGGGCGTCGGCGCCGTAGGCGTCGATGCCGTTGGGGTAGCGCTTGCGGAGCATCTTTTCGACCTTCGGGGCCTTCTCGGGCTGGCGCAGGCCGCGGGTGTTCTTCTTGATGAGGTTCTCAAGGTCGATGCCGCTGATGAGGTCGAGCGGGTCAAGCGTGTTGCCTTCGCTCTTGCTCATCTTCTTGCCTTCGGCGTCGCGCACGAGACCGTGGATGTACACGTTCTTGAAGGGGGCGCGGCCCGTGAAGTGCTTCGTCATCATCACCATGCGGGCGACCCAGAAGAAGATGATGTCGTAGCCCGTGACGAGCACGGTGGAGGGAAGGTACAGGTCGTAGGCGGTCTTGTCCTCGCCTTCGGGGGCGGGCCAGCCCAGCGTGGAGAACGGGACGAGCGCGGAGCTGAACCACGTGTCAAGGACGTCCTCGTCGCGCGTGAGAGCCACGCCTTCGCCAGCCTGCGCCTGCGCTTCCTCCTCGCTTTCGGCGACGTAGACGTTGCCCTTTTCGTCGTACCAGGCCGGAATCTGATGGCCCCACCAGAGCTGGCGGCTGATGCACCAGTCCTGAATGTTCTCGAGCCACTGGCGGTAGACGCCCTGCCACTCCTTGGGGAAGATGTTCACTTCGCCCGAGGTGACGGCTTCAAGGCCCACTTCGCCGATCGACTTCCCCGGATAGAGGGTGCCTTCGGGAGCAGGCTTGCTCATCGCCATGTACCACTGCTCGGACAGCATCGGCTCCACGATTTCGCCCGTGCGCGTGACGCGCGGCACCATGTGCTTGATGTCCTTGATGCCGACCAAGAGCCCCTGCGCCTCGAGGTCCGCCACGCAGGCCTTGCGGCAGGCGTAGCGGTCCATGCCGCGGTACTTCTCGGGCACGTTGTCGTTCATCGTCGCCGTCTTCGTGAGGACGTTCAGCATCGGCAGGTGGTGGCGCTTGCCGACTTCAAAGTCGTTGAAGTCGTGCGCCGGCGTGATCTTCACGCAGCCCGAGCCGAACTCGCGGTCCACATATTCGTCGGCGATGACGGGGATTTCTCGGCCCGTGAGGGGGAGCTTCAGCATCTTGCCCACGAGGTGCTTGTAGCGCTCGTCTTCGGGATGCACGGCGACGGCCTGGTCGCCGAAGAGCGTTTCCGGACGGGTCGTCGCGACGACGACGCCTTCGCTGCCGTCCACGGCGGGGTAGCGGATCTCCCAGAGGTGGCCCGAGGCTTCTTCGCTTTCCACTTCAAGGTCGCTCACCGCGCTCTGCAGCTTGGAGTCCCAGTTGACGAGACGCTTGCCGCGGTAGATGAGCCCTTCGCGATAGAGCTGGACGAAGGTTTTCTTCACAACCTTGGAGAGCTTCTCGTCCATCGTGAAGTAGAGGCGGCTCCAGTCCAGGCTGTCGCCCAGACGGCGCATCTGATTGAGAATGGTGCCGCCCGAGAACTTCTGCCAGTCCCAGATGCGCTCGATGAAGGCGTCGCGGCCGATGTCGCGGCGGTCCTTGCCTTCGCTCTGCAGCTGGCGCTCCACCACGATCTGCGTGGCGATGCCGGCGTGGTCCGTGCCGGGAAGCCACAGCGCGTTGTAGCCCGACATGCGGTAGTAGCGGGTGAGCGAGTCCATCACCGTCTGGTTGAAGGCGTGCCCCATGTGAAGGATGCCCGTGATGTTGGGCGGGGGCAGCTGGATCGCGAAGCCGGGCTTGGCGGGGTCGCTGCCGGCCTTGAAGTAGCCGCGGTTTTCCCAAATCGGATACCAGCGCGCTTCAATGTCGGCCGGTTCAAAACTCTTGGCGAGTTCCTGTGTGGAGGTCTGACTCATGTTGTTCTGTGAACTGAAATAACCCGAGGACGGCGGATGCAGCGCTTGACGCCTGCGTCCGCAGAAACCCGCTATTTTCGCACGAACAAGACGGATTGGGCATAAGAAAAATCAGGTGATTTGCGAGCTTTGGCGGTCTTTCGCGGGGGCGCTTCGGGCGGCTTTTTGAAAATTCTTTGCGAAAGGACTTGCAAAGTGCCGCTGAGTTCGTCATAATGCGCATCCGTTCAGACAAAAACGGTCTGACGCAAATCTGAAGGTTGGGGGTGTAGCTCAGCTGGGAGAGCGCTGCGTTCGCAATGCAGAGGTCAGGAGTTCGATCCTCCTCATCTCCACCAAATCACTTCAGTTTGATTGTCTCGCTTGGGGGTTTAGCTCAGCTGGGAGAGCGCTTGCATGGCATGCAAGAGGTCAGCGGTTCGATCCCGCTAACCTCCACCAAAAGGATTCAGGGTCCCCTTCGTCTAGAGGCCCAGGACACGACCCTTTCACGGTCGGTACAGCGGTTCGAATCCGCTAGGGGACGCCAAGGAATCAGCCGCAGGGCTGATTTTTTTTGCTCGTAATTTCCCGTTCCAACGAAAAACGCCGCCGCTTCGCGAGAGGAAGCGACGGCGCCGGATGCTGTCTGCGGTCAGCGGCGGAAGCGGAACGACGTGGCGGCGACAAAGAGCGTCAGCACGCCCACCATGGCGTACGCCGCAGGCAGCGAGAAGGCGTGCGCGGCAAAGCCGATCAGCGCCGGTCCCGCAAGAACGCCCAGATAGCCGCAGGTGGAGGCGGCGGACATGGCGCCTTCGACCGGCATGAGCTTCTGGTTGCCGGCGGCCCAGAAGAAGACCGGAATGATGTTGGCGGTGGCGATGCCCAGAAGGCCGAAGGCCGCGAAGGCGGCTGTCTGGCTCACGCCCGAAGCGAGGATCGCCAGCGCCGCCGAGCAGAGCAGGCCGCCTGCGAGCACGGTCGCCATGCGGCCGATTTTCGTGATGAGCCGGTCGCCGATGAGGCGGCCTACGGCCTGCAGCGCCGCAAAGGCCGCGAAGCCGAGGCTCGCGTTGGCGGCGTCAGCGCCCGAGATTTCCCGGAGATAAACGGCGGACCAGTCCAGAACGCTGCCTTCCGTCATGAACATGATGAAGCAGAGCAGGCCGAGAAAGAGAATGGGCAGCGGCGGGAAGGCGCGTCCCTTGGCGGCGGCGCCTTCGGGAGCGGGCGCCTTGGCCAGACAGTGCGGCAGCAGCTTCCAGAGCATCAGCGCAAAGAGCGCGAGGAGGACGAGGGAGGAAAGAAGCGGCGTGAGACGGCAGTTGAGAAAGAGGCTCATGAGGCCGGCGCCCGCGATGCCGCCCAGCGAATAGCAGGCATGAAAGCCGGAGAGCATGGGTTTGCCAGCGGCCTTCTCCACGATCACGGACTGGATGTTCATCGTGACGTCCACCGTCCCTAGCAGCGCCCCCATCAGGGCGATCAGAATCGCGGCGCCCCAGACGGTGTCCACCCACGCGAGCGCTGGCAGACACAGCACGCCTAGCGGACAGACGACGGAGAGGACGCGGCGGCAGCCGAACTTGGAGACGAAGAGTCCCGAAAAGGGCATGACGAGGAGCGAGCCGCCCCCGAGGCACAAAAGCAGCAGGCCGAGCGTTGCTTCATCGGCGCCGGTGCGAACTTTGAGAAAGGGAACCAGCGCAGACCAGACGGCAAAGGCGGTGCCGGCGAGAAAGAAGAGGGCGCGCGTGGCGTGATGCGAGGGATTGATGGCGGCGAGTTCTGCCAGAAGGGCTTTCATCGATGCGTCAGGGGAAAAGTCATCCGCCGCGGGGAACGGATAAAAGGAAATCCCGAACCGCTTTAGGCGATTCGGGATTGTCTGGTGCGCCGGGTAGGATTCGAACCCGCGACCCCCTGGTTCGTAGCCAGGTACTCTATCCAACTGAGCTACCGGCGCACTCTTTGTTTCTGCTCGTTCCCGAACAGAGATGCGCAGTATAGGCGCGCATTTGGAGAAATGCAAGTCCGCCGTGCGAAAAAAATGAAAAAAGGACGCCCGGCCATGAACCGAACGTCCCTTTTTCCTTGCGGCGTCAGAGCTTGAGGCTAGGCCGCCATCGCGAGACCGCTTTCAATGCGGGCGAGCACTTCCTCTTTGCCGAAGAGTTCGAGCGTCTTGTCGATCTGCGGCGTCTTGTCCGCGTTGCAGACGAGAACGCGCAGCGGCGTGGCGATCGGCCCCATCTTGATGCCGCGCTTTTCCATCACGGCCTTGATGGCGCCGTAGATGTTGGGCTGCGTGAAGTCCGAGAGCTTCGCGATTTCGTCGCGGAAGTCGATGAGGGCTTCCTTGTTGCCGTCCGCGAGAGCGGCCTTCACGGCTTCTGCGTCGCGCTCCAGGGGCTTGTAGAAGAAGAGCGCCTGATCAGCGAGCGCTTCGAGCGTCGCCGCGCGGGTCTTCAAAAGCGAGCAGACGCCGGCGAGGCAGGGGCCGCCTTCGACCTTGCCGCCGCGCTTTTCAATGCGGGCGCGGACGAGGTCGGCGAGGCGCTTGTCGTCGGCTTCCTTCATGTACTGGGCGTTGAGCCACTCGAACTTCTTGAAGTCGATGCGGGCGGCGGCGCGGGAGCAGTCGGAGAGGTCAAAGACCTTCGCAAGCTCGTCGCGGCTGAACTTCTCCATGTTGCCGTGGCCCCAGCCCAGGCGGGCGAGGTAGTTGAACACGGCTTCGGGGAGGAAGCCCCGGGCTTCGTACTCCATGACGGACACGGAGCCGTGGCGCTTCGAGAGCTTCTGGCCGTCGGGGCCGTTGATGAGCGGCAGGTGCGCGAAGACCGGCACTTCGGCGCCGAGCGCCTTGTAGAGATTGATCTGGCGGGGCGTGTTGTTGATGTGGTCGGCGCCGCGGATCACGTGGCTCACCTTCATGTCCCAGTCGTCCACCACCACGGCGAAGTTGTAGGTGGGGATGCCGTCGCGCATGATGATGAGGTCGTCCAGCTCCTTGTTGGAGATCGTGATCGGACCGTACACCGCGTCGTTCCAGGTGACGTCGCCGTCGTCGGGATTGCGGAAGCGGATGACGGGCTTCACGCCTTCGGGGATCGCCTTTCCGACGCAGTTTTCAGGACGCCAGCGGCCGTCGTAGCGGGGCTTGATGCCCTTGGCGCGCTGCTCTTCGCGCATCGCGTCGAGCTCTTCGGGCGTGGCGTAGCACTTGTAGGCGCGGCCGTCGGCGAGCATCTGATCAACGAGCTCGCGATAGCGGTCGAGACGGTCCATCTGATAGATGGGGCCCTCGTCGTAGTCGAGGTTGAGCCACTTCATCGAATCGAGAATGACCTGAGTGGCTTCGGCGGTGGAGCGCTTCTGATCGGTGTCTTCAATGCGAAGCAGGAACTTGCCGCCCAAGTGGCGGGCGACGGCCCAGCAGTAGATGGCCGTGCGGGCGGTTCCGAGATGCATCATGCCGGTCGGAGACGGAGCGATGCGGGTGCGGATTTCTTTCATTGTGTCTAAATAAAAAGAATAACTGTCAGCGAAATCATAAAGCGCGGAGACAGTTTTGTTTCAAAACAGGCCTGCATTGTAGTCGGTTCTGCAGGGACGGATTGTGGGGACTCGGGTTCCGAAATACATTGATCCTCAAGTCGGCATCGAAGTCAATCAGTTGCGGCGAAGGAAGGCCGTACGCCTTGCATTCCTTGA
>CAVJUB010000004.1:0-5407 GCA_963652545.1 Hallella faecis
AGGTCAAGATCCGCCACCACGGCGCCCATCTGGAAAGCCGTGCCGGAAAGGAGCGACATGCCGGCCGGGTTGTACCAGACTGCCGACAGATCGTCGCCCACGATGCCGGCGCCCGCATAAGAGCGGCCGAGACCAGCCACCGACTGCTCGGTGAGCATGAAGCCGCCCGCCATGGCCGCAGACGAAAACGCCGCCGCAAGCGTCGCGGCAGCCGTGAGTTTCAGCGTGAAGTGTTTCACCAGTGTTCTCCAGAAGGCGGCTTCGCCCGTTTTTACGGGCGGCGCCTGAATTTTTAGGAAGCGACGGCTCAAGGCCCATCGCCTCGGTCCGGACGGCAGCGTCTTTTTTCGAAGGAGCCCAAAAGAAAGCCGACCGGCTCTTGTTCTTTAACCGATCGGCAATTGTGTCGTGAGAAACACTTTGTGACGACAAGGAATTCTCGGGAGTTACCCCCCGAGTCCCTTGCGAGGCTAATCCGTGCGGATGAGGCGCCTCATCCCGCCGGCTGATCAGGCGGGCATCGTTTCCGCGCCTGAGAGCCGAATCCAGCCGCGGATGATGCGGTAGGCCACCCAGATCCCCATCACCACGAAGCCCGCCGTCCAGACAAAGAAGCCAACGAGCACAAACGACAGGAAGAATCCGACGATCCCCACAAGGACCGCCCAGATCATCGCGTACCAGAAGGTGCGGATCTGCCAGGAGAAGTGGCTGTCCACATAAGTGCCGCGCGCTTCGGAGCGCATGACGTAGTTCAACACCACGGCGGCGATCGAAGGCCAGCCAAAGAGAAACGCCCCCACGATCGACGCGCCCGTCGCAATGCCGATCACAATCGACACCGCATGAAGCGCGTACACCACCTTCGCCACCGTCACGATGGACGAAGACGGCTGATGGCCGCCCGTCTGATCAACGTCCTGCCAGCGCTCGGAGGAGTCATTGGTCTGGGACGCCGCGGGCTGCGGCGAAACGGCGGGAACATTTTCCATGGCGACGATCTCGGGAAAAAGAAAGGAGAATCCACACGAAAAAGCGGCCCGTCGAGAGCCGCCCTTTCGCATCCGGCTGAAGTGACTATAGCGCACCAAGGCGCCCGTCACGCCCTCCGCCAGAAAATCTCACGGAGCTTTGCGCTTCTTAACGAACCGCCTTTTTCGCCGCTCCGCGCGCCATCAGCTTCAAGTGGCGTCCGATCTCATCCTGCGAGCTGTAGACCGCTTCGCCCGCCTTGGGCGACACCTTCTTGTAGCTGCCGTCGCTCTGCTGAATCCAGGCGTGGATGTTGTCCGCCAACTGCGGCTTCACGATCTGGTTCAGGATGTTCGCGCGGATGTCGGCGTCCAGAATCGGCGTCAGCACTTCGATGCGGCCGTTCAAGTTGCGCATCATCATGTCAGCGCTGCCGATGTACATCCGCTCGTCGCCCCCGTGACGGAACCAGTAGACGCGGGCGTGCTCGAGCAACTCGCCCACGATGGCGCGCACGGTGATCGTTTCCGAGATGCCCTTCAAGCCCGGACGCAGGCAGCAGATGCCGCGCACGATGCACTCGATCTTCACGCCCGCCATGCTCGCCTTGTAGAGGAGCGCAATGATGTCGGGGTCCACGAGCTGGTTGCACTTCAAGATGATGTGACCGCCGCCGTGCGCCTTGTGCAGATTGATCTCCTCTTCAATCAGCGCCGAGATGTTGCGGCGCAGCAGCTTCGGCGACACAAAAAGCTCGCGATAGCGCTCCATGATGCCGTAGCCCGTCATCACGTTGAAGAGGTCCTGCACGTCGCTGCAGATCGATTCGTTCGCGGTGAAGAGCCCCAGGTCGGTGTAGATCTTCGCCGAGGAGGCGTTGTAGTTGCCGGTGCCGATGTGCACGTAGCGGCGCATGCCGGCGCCTTCGCGGCGCACCACGAGGCAGAGCTTGGCGTGAATCTTGAGGCCCGCAAAGCCGTAGACCACATTGACGCCCGCGCGCTCCAATTCCTCAGCCCAGTTGATGTTCTGCTCTTCGTCAAAGCGCGCCTTCAACTCCACCACCGCCGTCACCTGCTTGCCGCGGCGGCGAGCTTCAAGAAGGCTTCTCACCACTGGCGACTGGCTGCCGCAGCGATAAAGCGTCTGCTTGATGGCGACGACGTTCGGATCCAGGGCCGCCTGCTGCAAGAAGCGCAGCACGCAGCCAAAGGAATCGTAGGGGTGATAGACCACCTGGTCTCGTTCGGCGACGGCGGCGAACACATCGCCCTCGGGCTCGAACGCCGCGGGAAGATGCGGCTTTCGCGGCACGTACTTCAGGCTCGGCTTGTCCACGGCGAGAATCGCCATGAATTCCGAGAAGCCGAGCGGCATCTTCGACTTGAAGACCTGGCCGGGCTGCAGGTCAAGGTGCTCAAAGAGGAATTCCTGCAGGCGGCGCGGACAGCCGCGCGCCAACTCCAGACGAACGATGGAGCCGAAACGGCGCTGCTCCACATAGTCGCGAACCGCGGAAAGCAAGTCGTCCGCCTCGTCTTCTTCGATCTCTCCGTCAGTGTTTCGCGTCACGCGGAAGAGCCCGTAGTTCTTCACGCGGTAGCCCGGGAAAAGCGTCTCCAACCGCTCGCCGATCAAGTCCTCCACCAGAAGAATCCGGCTCGTGTCCTCGCCGTACTTGAAGGTGAGCTTCTTCTCGTCATCCATCTCATCGGGAATGAAAAGAAGGCGCGGCAGATTGTTCGGGCACTTCACGCGGGCAAAGCGCACGTTTGCTTCTTCGTCGCTTGCGGCCGGGGTGAGCTCGATCACGAAGTTGAGGCTCGTGTTGGAGATCATCGGGAAGGGACGGCCGGCGTCCACCGCCTGCGGCGTCAGAATCGGCAGGATCTGCTCGTCAAAGTAGCGGTCCAGCGCCGTCTTCTGCTTGGCAGAAAGGTCGCCGTACTTCACAAAGCGCAGGTCCTTCTTTTCAAGCGCAGGCTTCAGGTCATCAAACCAAAGGCTTTCGGCGGCGTCGAGCATGCCCTGCACGCGCTTGCGGATTTCGGAGAGCTGCCGAGCGGGCGGCATCTGGTCCGCGCCCGTGGGCGCCACGCCGCTGCGCGCCTGACGCTGCAGGTTCATGACGCGCACCATGTAGAACTCGTCGAGGTTGTTGAAGAAGATCGCGAGGAACTTCACGCGGTCGATCAACGGCACCTTCTTGTCCATCGCCGTCTCAAGGACCTTGCGGTCGAACTCGATCCAGCTGATTTCGCGGTTGAGGTAGAGGGACGGATCCTTCAAGTCCGCCGTCTTCACGGGAGCAGACGACGCCTTGACCTTCGCGGGCTTTTCGCCCTTGGCCGCCTTCGCTTCCTTCTCCACCTTCTTCTTTGTCGTCTCGCGAACTTCCTTCGGGGTGTCTTCCACCGTCATTTCTTTCTCCGTCGGGGCCGCCTGCGGCTCAAAGCGGCCGCTTCCTCTTTGCCCCGGTCATTCAAATCAATTTAACAAATGTTTGCGACAGGCGCATGACAGCAACGAATTTTTCGCAAAAAACGCCGCCTGCTTCGGCTAAACTCCTCCTCAATCTACGCGGCGCCCGGCGTGGCGCCGCGCCTCAAGACACAAGGCAAAAACTCATCATGCGAATCCTTCTCGTTGAAGACGATGAAATGATCGGCGAAGGCGTCGTGGACGGCCTCAAGGCCGAGGGCTACGCCATCGACTGGGTGCAGGACGGCAACTCCGCTCTGATCGCATTGCGCACCACACCTTTCTCGCTCGTGATCCTTGATCTGGGCCTTCCCGGCAAAGACGGCCTCACGGTGCTGCAGGAAGTGCGCGCTCAGAAAATGCACATTCCGGTTCTCGTCACCACGGCCCGCGACACGGTCGCCGACCGCGTGAAGGGCCTTGACGCCGGCGCCGACGATTACCTCGTGAAGCCTTTCGATCTCGACGAACTCTCTGCGCGCATCCGCGCGCTCCTGCGCCGCTCCTCGGGCCGCAGCGAACCCACGATCGAGCGCGGCGCGCTGCTCATCAAGCCTGAAACACGCGAAGTCTTCTACAACGGCGAGCCGATCCTGCTCTCTTCGAAGGAGTATGCGCTTCTGGTGGCGCTCGCAGACCGCCCAGGCGTCGTTCTCTCCCGCGGGCAGCTCGAGGAAAAGCTCTACAACTGGGACTCCACGGTGGGCTCGAACGCGATCGAAGTGCACGTTCACCATCTCCGCAAGAAGCTCGCCGACGGCGCCATCAAAACGGTGCGCGGCGTGGGCTACCTGCTTGAGACCTAGTTCCGCCTCATGCTCAGCATTCGCGGCAAGCTCGTCTTCTTTCTCGTCTCGGCGCTCGTCATCGCGGGCGTCGTGGCGTCGGTAGCGACCTACTATTCCACCCGCACGGAATTCTCCGCGCTTTTTGACGCGCAGCTAAAGCACTCTGCGCTTGAACTCGCGGAGAGCGGACGGCTTGACGTGAGCTGCGTCAACCTCATCGGCCAAGCGCCGGAGCAGCAAATCACGCTGCAGGTCTACGACGCCGCCGTCAACCGCCTCTTTGTGGACCGGCACTCCACGCCTCTCACCATCGCCGAAACGCCGGGCTTCTCGGAATTCACGGACGATTCGGGCCGCGTCTGGCGGCAATTTGCCGCCGCTGTCGGCACCCGCATCGTGCAGGCGGCGCAACCTTTGGAAGTACGAAACCGCCTCGCCGCCTCCGCGGCGCTTCGCATCCTGCAGCCGGTGCTGCTTCTCATCGCGTTTTTGGCCATCGCCATTTGGTTCGTGATCGTTCAGGTGCTGCAGCCCCTCAACAAGACGGCGCGCGCGGTGTCAAAGAAATCTCCCTCGTCGCTTACGCCGCTCGAAACCAAAGGCCTTCCTTTTGAGCTGAAAAGCCTCGTGGACGCCATCAACCACCTGATGCAGCGGCTGGGCGACAGCCTCACCGCGCAGCAGCGCTTCGCGAGCGACGCCGCTCATGAATTGCGGACGCCTTTGGCAGGCATCAAGCTGCAGGCGCAGCTGCTCTCGCGCGCCAAAACGGACGACGACCGCGCCAAATACGCCGGCCGCCTGCAGCAGGGCGTAAGCCGCGCCACGCGTCTCGTGGAGCAACTCCTCACCATCGCCCGCCTTGATCCGGACGCGTCGAAAAAGCCCATGGCGGAAGCGCACCTCGCCGACATCGTGAAAAGCGTCGCCGAAGACCTCGCGCCCATTGCGGAAACAAAGCACATCACCCTCACGGCAAATGCGCCGGACCCCGTCACGGCGCTGGGACTGCCGGACGCCCTGCGGCTCATGATCGCCAATCTGTCGGACAACGCCATCCGCTACACCCCCGAAGGCGGCCGCATTGAAATCGGCCTCAAGGAGGAATCGGGCGTTGCCGTCATCACCGTCACCGACAACGGCCCCGGCATCGCGCCCGAGGAGCG
>CAVJUB010000004.1:5645-64325 GCA_963652545.1 Hallella faecis
CCCGGAAAGCGCCCCGCTTCATTTCCCTCTCACACAGAGAATCGTACTACGCCTTGCGACCGTTCACCTTGAGCGCGAAACCCGTGTAAACCGCAAAGGCGTTCGGCAGGCTCGTCTCATCCTGAATGTCGAAGTTCGGACGATGGTGTCCATGGTGATCGCACCCGAAGAGAATGAAGGCCGCCTGACCGCCGTGCTGCACCACGCGGCGGATGAAGAGCGCGCAGTCTTCCGACCCAGACGGCACGTGCACGCGCGGAATCACCTTCGCGTTCGGCACCGTCTTCATGACGTCCTCCACCACGTCGAGCAGCTCAGGGCAGGCGATGAGCGTCGTGGACTCGCCCGCCTTCGTCACCGTGGACTTCACGCGGTAGGCCTTGTCCACGCCGGCGAAGATGTCGTAGACGTAGCTCCCCATGTACTGGTTCACTTCCTCGGTTTCGCCGCGCACCTCCATCTGCAGCTTCGCGTGCGCCGGCACCACGTTGCGGCCTTCGCCCGCCTGCAGCGTGCCCACCGAAACGCGCGTCTCGCCCTCGCCGCTGCGGGGAATGCCCGCCAACATCATCGACGCCGCGCACGCCGCCATGAGGGCGCTGTGCCCCAGCTGCGGCGCGTTGCCCGCATGCGCGGGCGTCCCTTCGATGTCCACGTCGAACTTCGTGGAAGCGAGGAACCCGCCGTCCATCACGCCGATTTCGCCCAGCTTGGCGGCGCCGCCCACATGGCCGCTGATGAAGTAGTCCACATCGTCCACGATTCCAGAAGCCGCCATGGCGCGCGCGCCGCGCACGCCTTCTTCGGCCGGCTGGAAGATGCACTTGAACTTGCCGCAGAGCTTCTCCTTGTTGTCCACAAGCCAGCGCGCCACCTCAAGCCCCACCGCCGTATGTCCGTCATGGCCGCAGGCGTGCATGAAGCCCGGACGCTCGCTCGCAAAGCCCAGCTTGTTCGGCAGATGCTCCGGATCGTCCGTCTCGCGCACAAGCACGCAGTCCATGTCGCTGCGGAAAGCCGTCACCGGCCCCGGACGCCCCGTGTCAAGCACCGCCACGCAGCCCGTGTAGCCTTCGGTCGCGTCCAGAAAATCCTGCGGCACGCCGTGCGCGAGGGCCCGCTTCATGCCGTCGGCGACAAGCGTTTCATCGCGTCCCAGCACTTCCTTTTCGTTGATGTTCGCCTTGCCGATCGTCACCGGCAGCCCCAGTCCCTTCAAGTACTGATAAACGAAATACGTCGTCTCGAATTCGGTCCAGCCTTCTTCCGGACGCTTGTGAAGACGGCGGCGGTTCGCCACCATGTCGTCGGTGTAGTTTTGTTCCATTTCAGACTCCGTCAAGAAAGTTCAGTTTAAAAGCCGCCGCGCGATGTCTGGCGGCGCTTGATGAGAAGATAAAAGCCGGCGCACGCGAGCCCAATCACCGCAGCCGCCGCGCACACGAAATACGCCCGAGTGAACCCATCGCCCGTATCCGCCCAGCGCAGGAGCATCGGTCCGGCGAAACCGCCGATCGAATAGCCGAAGGCCATCACCGAGAAATTCACGCTGTTATGCCGCGCGCCGTATTCGTCCGCCACAAGCCCCGGATAAATGCCCACGAACGCCCCGAAGCAAAGGCCGATCGCCGTGATGCCCGTGAAAAAGAGCGTGGTGTCACCCGTACCCGCCGCCGAGAGCAGGGCAAAGCCCGCGAGCGCCAGAAGGAGCGTGATGGCGAGGGTCGGTATCCGCCCCAGTCGGTCCGAGAGCGACCCCGACACAAAGCGGCCCGCCGTATTGGCGATCGATATCACCGACACCGCCATCGCCGCCGCAGCCGTAGAAACGCCCACCTGGCTTCGGGCAATGTTGGCGATGTTGGAAAGCAGCATCAGCCCCATCGTGGTCGACATGATGAAAAGAATTGCGAGCGGCACGAACGTGGGCGACTTCAGCATGCCCAGCCAGTTGAGGTCCACGGCAGAAGCTGACGTCCGGCGCCCCGGCGCCGCGAAGGCCGACGCAAAGTTGTCGGGACACTTGGCGGTGACAAGCGCCGCCGCCACAATGATCACGCCCGACACCAGTCCGAAGACAATGAACGTCAGCTCAATGCCCACGGAGGCGATGAGCGCGCCGGCCGCCAGCGGCAGCACCGCCGCGCCGATGCCGAGGCAGGCCGTCACGGCGCCCCCCGCAAAGCCGCGCCGGTCCGGAAAGAACTTCACGGCGGTGTTGATGGTGCAGCCGTTCACCAGCCCGGTGCCGGCGCCCACCAGCAGACCGTAGGTGAGGTAGAGCATGCTGGCGCTCGAGGCAAACGCCGAAAGGAGATACCCCGCGGCGATCGCCAGACCGCCCAGGCTGATCACCGCGCGCGGCCCCATGCGATCGTTCACGATGCCGCCCGCGAGCATCAGCACCGGCGTGATGCCGGTCGCGAGTCCAAAGACGCTCCCCAGCTGCGCCGTCGTCACCGCGGAACCAGCAATCATCGAAAGGCGCTCGGACAGCGGCCCCGCGAAAACGCTCCACACGTAGAGCGCCCCCGTGCAGAAATTGATAAGACAGAAAGCGGCGAGATACCGGCCGCGCCGCTGTCGAACAAGTTCAAAAGACGAATTCATGAGCCACAAGTCAAAGTCGGTTGAAAGAGGCCTCCATCGTAAAAAAACGCTTCTTTTTCCAACAGACGGACTTGCCCTGCAATCACTGTCCGAAGTCCGATATCGGACTTCGGATGCGCCGAAAATCCCAATGGCGTCAATAGTTGACCGAAAAATAAAATGCCCGGCAACCTCCTCAGAAAAGGAGGATCCGCAACCATCCGCAGGAGAATACAAAAATGACGCTACCGATTGCTTTTGCGATCCTCGCCGTCTGCGTAACGGTCTGGGCGCTCATCAAGCGTTATGAAACCCGGCTTGTGCTCATCACCGCCGGCCTCGCCATGGCGATCGTCTCGCTCGAGCCCCTCACCGCCTTCAAGCAGTTCGACAAATCGATGACGAACGGCTCGCTCATCATCGCCATCTGCTCAGCGATGGGCTTTGCCGCCGTCGTGTCACTCACGAAGTGCGACGTGCACCTCGTGGCGCTTCTCACGCGCCCCTTGAAAAAACTCGGGGTTCTCCTGCTCCCCGCCTGCATGATCGTCACCGGCTTCTGCGCGGTGGCCATTCCCTCCACGGCAGGTCTCTGCGCCGCCGTCGGCCCCTCGATGATTCCGATTCTCGTGCGCGCGGGCTTCCGTCCGGCGATCGCCGCCGCGGCCATCGTCTGCTCCACCACGCCGGCGCTGTACAACCCGGGCGTCTCGCACAACGTCTTCGTCGCCAAGCTTGCCAACATGGAGATCATGGAGCTGCTGGGCACGATCGGCATGCCGCTTCTCTGGATGAGCCTCGCCATCGTCGCCGGCCTCACGATCGTCTGCTTTGCGTACCGCGATTATCAAAAGCCCGCAGCCTCTTCCGCCGCAGCCGCTGCGGAATCCGAAGACAGCAACCTGCCTCAGAAGGTGAATCTTCTCTGGGCCCTCGCGCCGCTCGTTCCGGTGGCGCTCCTTCTCTACGTCACGCTCTTTACGAGCACCAAGATCTCGGTGGCGACCGCCATGCTGATCGGCACCATCTACGCCTTCGTCGTGACGCGCGCCAATCCGGCGGAAATCTCCAAGAAGTTCTTTGACGGCATGGGCAAGGGCTACGGCAACATCCTGGGCATCATCATCGCCGCGGGCGTCTTTGCCGCGGGCCTCAAGGCCGCTGGGCTCGTGGATCTTCTCGTCGCCGCGCTCACCTCCGCCAACGAATGGGCCCGCATCGGCGGCGCCGTCGGCCCCTATGTGATGGGCGTTCTCACGGGCTCGGGCGACGCCGCGGCCTTCGCCTTCAACGAAGCCGTGACGCCCCACGCGCCTCAATTCGGCATGTCGATCCCGTCGCTCGGCTACCTCGCCGTCGTCTGCGGCTCCTTCGGCCGCCTGTCTTCGCCCCTGTGCGGCGGCCTCATCCTGGTGGCCGGCATCGCCGGCGTGTCGCCCATCGACATCGTGAAGCGTTCGGCGCCCGTCATGCTCGTCATGCTCGCCTCCGCCTACTTCTTCCTCTGACCCACCCACGGAGAATCACCATGAAAAACCTTGCCAGAACGCTCCTCGCCTCAGCGCTTTTCGCCGCCATGGGCTCCGCCTGCGCCGCCGACGTCACGATCTACGGCCGCATCGACACCGGCCTTCTCTTCAACCACAACGCAGGCGACTCCAAAACGCCGGGCAACTCGCTCACGATGGCCTCGGGCTCCAACACCGCCTCCCGCTGGGGCTTGAAAGGAAGCGAGCAGCTCACCGACACGACGAAGGTTATCTATCAGATGGAGAACCGCTTCACGTCCGACACCGGCGCCTTCAAGACCTTCACCACCGGAAAGTCAGGGCGCATGTTCGGCGGCCAGATGTTCCTCGGCGTCGTCAACCAGACGTTCGGCGAACTTTCGCTGGGCCGCATGGCGGGCTCGTCCTCGGGTTCTGGCGCCTATGACCTTCAGTACTACATGGACGCCTTCGGCGGCGGCACGGTGGGCACGGGAAACGCCCCCGTGAAGGCCGCTCGCTACGACAACATGATCACCTGGCGCACGCCGATGCTCGCCGGCCTTCAGGGCACCTTCCAGTACTCCATGCAAAACGACGGCTATGACGAAGGCGACGAAAACACGAGCGACGTGAACCGCTACTACAGCGCCGCGCTGCGCTTCAACCGCGGACCGCTCAACCTGGTCGCCATCTACGAAGGCATCACCTGGGGCCACGAGACGCAGATCGAGTCCGGCGCCTCAACAAGCAAGAAGGCAGTGACGCTGGGCGGCTCCTACCGCTTCCAACCCGTCACCGTCTACCTGCAGGCGCAGTACTACAACGGCGTCAATGCGATCGACGGCTTCTCCGCCAAGAAGACGGCCTCGACGGCCGCCGGCGCCATCGAAGGCTACGGCGTCTACGCCGGCACCCAGTTCTGGCTCTCCGGCCTCTCCTCCTGGCAGTCCATGGTCTACTGGAAGGACTACACGCTCCATCGCAGCGGCTCGTCCTTTGACGGCGCCTCGATCGGCGTCGCCACGAAGTACATCTACCGTCCTTCAAAGACCGTCGACATGTACGTGGGCGGCGGCTTCTCCCAGTGGAACCGCCTTGACGCCGCCAGCCGAAAGCTCACCGACAAGAACGTGAATTTCTTCACAGGCGTCACGAAGTACTTCTAAAAACCAAAAGCAGACGGCGACGCGAGGGGAATGAGCGACGCCGTCCGATCCTTCCATCCGGAAATTGTCTCCTCCGGCTTCTTCGTTCCGCGCCCGCCGGCGCGGGACGTTTTTTATTCGCGCCGCCCCCTCAGAGCTTGTAGTGGTAGTGCTCAGTGATGCTCAGCTGCCGCCGGTACTCCACCGGACGGTCTCCGTAGGTGAAGGAGATGCGCTGCACCTCGATCACGGGCAGCGGGCTGGCGAGCTCATACCGCCGGCAGAGGTCTTCGGGCATCAACACTGCCTTGGCGTACTCCTCGCTGCGCACGATGGTGACGCCGCAGGCTCGCTGGTAAAAGGCGTAGAGCATCTTCTCCTCGTGATGCGCCAGATTCTCCGCCGTGAGCTTTTCAAAGTCATCCAGCCGGCACCAAAGCTCGTCGTAGGTCACCAGACCCGCGGAAGTCTTCAGCAGCCTCACGGCATGAATCACCGTCACGCCGTCCGCCGTCGCCAGCGCCTTCGCCACCCGGGGCGTCGCCGCCACCTTCTCAAACGTAACCAGCTCCGCTTCCGTGGGCGAAGCCTCCGCCTTCGTCGCATCGTCGGGTTCGAGCGAAATGTAGCGGCGGTACACCCGGTCTTCGTTGTGCGCAAACTCCGCCACAAACGTGCCGCGCCCCTGCTGGCGAATGAGAACGCCGCTCTCGGTGAGCATCCGCAGCGCCCGGCGCATCGTTCCCTGGCTCACGGAAAAAGCGGCCGCAAGCTCCACCTCGTTAGGCAGCATCTCACCCGGCTTCCAGCGGCCCTGTCGAATGCAGTCCGCCACCTTGCGGCTCACCTGTTCAAAGAGGGTTTCGCGCCGCAGGCCGTCGGCGTCCGTGAGGAAACTGAGGTTGGTCATGACGGAGGTCGGCCTCGGGGGCCGATGCTGTGTTTGTTGGGGTGAAACCATTGTATCGAACCGCTCGCCCGGCGCCCTGTCGCCGCCCCGTCCATCTCGGTGGACAAGCCTCAGCGGCTTCTACATAATTGCCCGTAAGATGCTTCTCCTAAATGGCCTGCCGTCTTTCCGTTTTTCTGATTGATGCGACGCGATTTTTTCCAATCCGTCCCTTCGAAAGCGCAGCGCCTTCCATCAGGTCAAGCCTCCGTTTGAAAAACTACCCCAAGGAGCAATTCATGTCTGAAACTCAGAGTCCTCAGACCGAAGTGAAGGAAAAGAAGGTGGGCATCGGCGCCTACATCTCCCTCATCTTCGCCTGCGTCTTCTTCTCCGGCGTCCTCACCGGCAACAACTGGTGGAGCGTCTTTGACTTCACGAGCCTCAACGGCACGCTGGGCAAGGTCGTGGGCTCCGTCTCGCAGACCGCGGACGGCATCCAGACCGCCATGACCACCCTGCGCGGCAAGGGCGGCTCCGGCGCCATGGACGGCTTCGCGTTCGCCGTCACGCTCATCCCGACCGTGATGTTCGCGCTTGCGATGGTGACGGTGCTCGAGCACTACGGCGCCCTCGAAGCCGCCCGCAAGCTCCTCACGCCGATTCTTCGTCCGCTGCTGGGGCTTCCCGGCTCCTGCGGCCTCGCGCTCATCACGTCGCTGCAGTCCACGGACGGCGCCGCGGCGCTCACCCGCCAGCTGAAGGACGCGGGTGAAATCAACGAAGCCGAAACCAACATCTTCTGCCAGTTCCAATACTCGGCGGACGCCACCATCACCAACTTCCTCTCCTCGGGCGCCGTGCTCTTCACGCTCACCGCGGCGGACGGGTCGCTCGCCGTGCCCACCTCGATCGGCGTGTGCCTCGGCCTCATCCTCGTGATGAAGGTCGTGATCGCCAACGTGATGCGCCTTCTCATGATCCGCTCCGCTCGCAAGGCGGCCTGACCACCGAATCCCCCCATTGGAAAGGAAGAAAAAATGAGTGAAGTGAAAACTGCTGTCGCCGCCGATCCCCATGCGGCGAGCAAGGAAATGGTCACCGACGTCTTCGTGCGCGGCGCGAAGCAGGGCTGGGGCATCGCCATCGGCAGCATGCTCCCCAACGTGCTGATGGCCTTCGTCATCATCAAGGCGCTCCAGATCACGGGGCTTCTGAAATTGATCGGCATCGCCTGCGGCCCCGTGATGGCGGTCTTCGGCCTGCCGGGCGAAGCAGCGCCGGTGCTGCTGGCGGCCTGGATGAGCATGGGCGGCGGCGTGGGCGTTGCCGTGGCCCTCTTCGGCCAGGGCGCGATCGACGGCACGCACATCGCGATTCTCACGCCGGCGATCTACCTCATGGGCTCGCAGCTGCAGTACATGGGGCGCCTCCTTGGCGTCGTGGGCGTCGCAGGCAAGATGATCCCCCTCATGATGCTGCTTTCGATTGCCGCAGCCGCCGCGGCGATGCTTATCATGCGCATTCTCATTCTCTGATTCTTTGAGGAAGAACGAATGCTCGAAAGCTATCTCAAGGACCTCGCCGAGCTCGTCAACCGCGACTGCGGCACGGCGAACTGCGCGGGCGTGACGTCTGCCGCGGAAGTGATGAAGCGGCACTTTGACGCCATCGGCTTCACAACCGAACTCGTTGATCTCGGCGACGGCGCGGGCCGCGGTCTCTTTGCAACCAACAAGCCGGGCGCTGAAACGTTCGACGTGCTTCTTAATGCGCACCTCGACACGGTGTTCCCCGACGGCACGGCCGCCGCCCGTCCCATGAGCCGCGAAGGCGACCATGTGAAAGGGCCTGGGTGCTCCGACTGCAAGAGCGGCGTCCTCGCCATCTTCTACGCCATCAAAAACGCAAAGAAGGAGGACCTTGACCGGCTTTCGATCGCCGTCTGCCTCAACCCGGACGAAGAGACGGGCTCGCACTATTCGCACGACTGGCTCATCGCGATGGCGAAGAAGGCGAAGCGCGCGCTCGTCTTTGAAGCAGCGCGCGCCAACGGCGAGCTCGTGCGCGCCCGAAAGGGGCGCTTCGGCTACCGCATCACCGTAAAGGGCGTCTCCGCTCACGCGGGGAACAACCCGCAGGACGGACGCTCCGCGGTGCTCGCCGCCTGCCGCCTCGCTCTCGAAGCTGACCAGCTTCAGGATCTGCAGGGCGAAGGCACCAGCATCAACGTCATCGTGAAGGAAGGCGGCACAGTCGCCAATGTCGTCCCCGACACTTGCGTGCTGCTCGTTGACACCCGCTTCTGGACGCCCGCGGAAGCCGCGCGCCTTGACGCTGGCTTTGCGGCGCTCGCCCAGAAGAACTGGGGCGACGGCATCACCGTCACGCTCGAAAAGACGGACTACACGCCGCCCATGCCCTGCACGGACGCCACAAAGGAGCTCGTGGGCCAGATCGAGGAAGCGGCCCGGCTCGAAGGCTTTTCCGTCGCCTGGGTGGACGCGGGGGGCGGCTCCGACGCCAACCACATGGCGGTTGCCGGCATCCCCGTTTTGGACGGCATCGGACCCGCGGGCGGCGGCTTTCACACCGACCGCGAGTTCCTGCGCGTTGACACGATTGAAGAGCGCATCCGCCTGGTGACGCGCTTCTTCTCGCTCATCTGAGTTCCTCAAACAAAGTCAGGCCGGCCGGCTTTCGGGCGGCCTGATTTTTCTTTTCTCCGCCTTCCTATGTCTTCCTTTGCCGCCGACACCCCGCACTACGCCCGCTTCATCGCGAGCGAGCTTCTGGCCGCCCGCCGCGCCCGCGGACTTACGCAAGCCGACGTCGCCCGACTGGCCGGCGTGCGCACCGCCACCGTCTGCCGCGCGGAAAACGAACCGCAGCGCATGGTGGTTGACGCCCTCATGAAGATTGCCGCGGCGCTGGAGCTGACGCTTGCCGTCGCGCCCGCCGATCCCGACGCCCGGCGCCCGCAAAAGCCCCGCCTTCGCTCCGTCTGACACAGGCTTTCACGGCCTTTTTCCTTTCTTTCGGCGGCTTTGTTACAAATTCAGCGGCTCTGAAACACGCCCTCGCACGCTTTTCATCGTCCGCCGGCCGCTTTTGCAGTATCTTTCCATCATGCTCAATTTTCGGGCGGCGCCGGGTTTGCCGAACCGCCCTTTTTACGGATAAAAAAACATGATGAGAAATGTGATGAAGCCGGCCGCCGCAGCGCTTGCCGTGGCTGCTCTGATTGCCGGCGCCACCCTCGCGCCGGTCGCTCCGGCGTTCGCCGCCGACACGCCGAGCGTCCGCGCCTCCCTTCCGAACTTTGTGGACCTCGTGGAAAAGTACGGCAAAGGCGTCGTCAACATCTCCACCGTTCGCGAGGCCCGGCAGGTGGCGGGCGCCGATCCCTTCGGCGGCATGGACGAACAGAGCGCGGAAATCTTCCGCCGCTTCGGCTTCCCGATGCCCTTCATGTTCAACGGGCCGCGCGAAGTGCCGGAGCAGCGCGGCACGGGCTCGGGCTTCATCATCAGCGCTGACGGTCTCATCCTCACCAACCACCACGTCGTGGACGGCGCCGACACCATCACGGTGCGCCTCACCGACAACCGCGAGTTCAAGGGCAAGGTCCTCGGCAGCGACGCCAAAACCGACATCGCCGTCGTGAAGATTGAAGCCAAGGACCTGCCCGTTCTCAAGATGGGCAACAGCGACAACCTCAAGGTGGGCGAATGGGTGGCCGCGATCGGCAGCCCCTTCGGCCTGGACAACACGGTGACGGCGGGCATCGTCTCCGCCAAGAGCCGCAAGCTCCCCAATGACCAGTACGTGCCCTTCATCCAGACGGACGTCGCGGTGAACCCGGGCAATTCGGGCGGTCCGCTCTTTAACATGGACGGCGAAGTCGTGGGCATCAACTCCCAGATCTTCTCCACCTCGGGCGGCTTCATGGGCCTCTCCTTCGCGATCCCAATTGATCTCGCGCTCCAGATCAAGGACCAGCTCGTGAAGACAGGCAAGGTCACCCGCGGCCGCATCGGCGTCATGATCCAGAACATCACGCCGGAGCTCGCGGAGACCTTTGACCTCAAGGCCGCCAAGGGCGCCATCGTCGCGCAGATCGACAAGGACGGCCCGGCCGCAAAGAGCGAGCTGCAGGAAGGCGACATCATCACGGCCGTCAACGGCAAGACCGTTGAATCGAGCAGCGACATGCCCGTCATCATCAGCGCGATGAAGCCCGGCGAAACCGCCACGCTCACCGTGCTTCGCGACGGCAAGACCCAGACCGTGAAGGTGAAGGTGGAAGAAGCCGGCAACGACGACTGGCAGTCCGGCAAGCAGGGCGGCCACGCCAAGGCGGCGGCTCTGGGCGTCACGGTGCGCGGCTTGAACGATGAAGAAAAGCAGCAGGCCGAAACGGAAGGCCTTCTCGTCGTGAAGAGCGAGGGCGCCGCCAAGAAGGCCGGCATTCAGGAAGGCGACATCATCGTCAACGTGAACGGCGTCAAGATGAGAAAGAGCACCGACCTCGGCGCGATTCTCGCAAAGAGCAAGTCCCTGCGCATCCTCGTGCAGCGCAAGGGGAGCCGCCTCTTCATTCCGGTGCGCCTGAAATAATCCCGTCCCCGGGCGGCGCGAGGGAGTCTTTCCGCGCCGCCCGCAAAAACACGCGAGCCGCTGTTTCCCAGGAAGCAGCGGCTCGTTTTTGCGTCAGCTATCGGTCAATCACTTGTCAGCCGATTCGCTTTCCTTGTGATCGTACTTTGCCTTGGCGGAGGTGATCTGCTCCATTTCCTGAGCGCTCGCCGCCGCTTCCGCGAGATGACGATTGTCGGGGTGCATCACTTCGTTCAACTGATCTTCATTCACGTCCTTCATCCAGTGACCGACCACGATGCAGGCGATGCCGTTGCCGATCATGTTGGTGAGCGCTCGGGCTTCGCTCATGAAGCGGTCAACGCCCAGAATCAGCGCGAGACCCGCCACCGGCACATGACCCACGGCCGACAACGTCGCCGCGAGAACGATGAAGCCCGAACCTGTCACGCCCGCCGCGCCCTTGCTCGTCAGAAGCAGCACCGCGAGAAGCGTCACCTGCTGCATGATCGTCATCTGCACGTCGCAGGCCTGGGCGATGAAGACCGCGGCCATCGTAAGGTAGATCGCCGTGCCGTCCAGGTTGAAGGAGTAGCCCGTCGGAATCACGAGGCCCACCACGGGCTTGCTCACGCCCGCGTGCTCCATCTTCGCCATCATGCGAGGCAGCACCGATTCCGAAGACGAGGTGCCCAGCACGATGAGGAGCTCTTCCTTGATGTAGCCGATGTAGCGGAAGATCGAGAAGCCGTGCCAGCGGCAGATGCCGCCCAGCACGCCCAGCACGAAGAGAAGGCAGGTGAGATAGAAGGTGCCCATCAATTCCGCGAGCGGCAGCAACGAACCGATGCCGTACTTGCCGATCGTGAAGGCCATGGCGCCGAACGCGCCCACCGGCGCCACGCGCATGATCATGCCCACGATCTGAAAGAGCACGTGGGAGCTCTTCTCAATCACGTCGAAAATGAGCGTGCCGCGGCCGCCGAACTTGTGCAGCGCAAAGCCAAAAAGAAGCGAGAAGAAGAGCACCTGCAGAATCTCCCCGTCCGCGAACGCCCCCACCACGGTGTGCGGGATGATGTTCATGAGGAACTGGGTCGTGGTCTGCATCTTGCCCGGGCCCGTGTAGGCGGCGACGGCGCCGCTGTCCAAGGTGGACGGATCCACATGCATGCCGACGCCCGGCTGGCAGACGTTCACGACGATGAGGCCGATGATGAGGGCGATGGTGGAGACGACTTCAAAGTAAAGAAGCGCCAGGCCGCCCGTCTTGCCCACCTTCTTCATGTCTTCCATGCCGGCGATGCCGGTCACCACCGTGCAGAAGATCACCGGTGCAATGATCATCTTGATGAGACGGATGAATCCGTCGCCGAACGGCTTCATCTGTGCGCCGATATCAGGACAGAAGTATCCCAGGAGGACGCCTAAGATAATTGCGCAGATCACCTGGAAATAAAGGACCTTGTATATCGGGGTTCTTTTCTTGCTCATGATGCCCATTACCTCAGCGGGCCGCTCAAGCGGCCCGGCTATTGTTCTCATCCCGGCGTCTTTCGCATCGGCTGACTTGAAAAACCCGCTTTACACAGCGGTTTTTTCTTGCGCTCAGGCAAACTGCGCCGGCCTCTTTACAAACTCGGACTATTTTTGCAGTTTCTTTCTTCCGGCGCAAGCGAAAAAGTTGAGGATTTCGCACTACTTCTTCCGGGTATTTTTCGCCTTGTGAAACGCAAGGGCGGACTCCCTCGGAATCACCCTTAAGACAAACTGCTCAATACCGAGAAAAGCGGCTTGTTTTTCAAAGCACTGATGATTTAACGGCGCTAGGAAAGCGACGGATTGAAAAAGCCGCCGATCCGAAGACCCGCGGCCATGAAAAAAGGATCAGGCCGCCGCCTGTCCAGTGAGCGAGCGCCAGATGCGGTCGGCCACGCGGCGCGCCAGCGTCTCGCGATCCACCGCGTCGTTGCACAACGCACGAAAGTACAGGCCGTCCATGACGGCGAGATCGGCTTCCAGCCTCACCCGCGCTTCGTCTTCGGAAAACCGGCTGCTCTGCAAGTAGATGGGCAGCAGAATCTCGTGCCAAACGCTGTCGTAAAGCTTCACCACCCGCTTGATCCGAGGATTCACCGTCGATTCAGAAAGAATCTCGAACGTAAGGCGCGCCGCCGTCTTGTCCAGCTTGGAGAGCGCCAGCTCGTAGACCGACCGGCGACAGATCTCCTCGGGCGGCATCCGGCTTTCACGAAACGCCCGGTCCTGCTCGCGAATTCGCTCCAGCTCCCGCTGCGTGAAGGCCTCCACGATGGCATCCCGGTTTTCAAAGAAGTTGTAGAGATGCCCCACGCTGATGCCCGCTTCTTTGGCGATGTCGTGCATCGACGTGCCGTGAAAGCCGCGCTTCGTGAAGCACACCCAGGCGGCGTGGAGAATCTGCTCAAAGCGCTGCTCTCGCGTCGCCTCCCGGGAGGTCGGTTCACCCGACCGGCGGCTCCGGCGCCCTCCGGCGCCGGCTTCCGCCGCTTTTTGCGCAACAACTTCCATTACTTCTCAGCCGTTTCGAGGACCGAGCCGCCGCCCATCGCCTTGTAGAGCGTCACAAGGCTTGCGGAGCGCGCGAGCTGCGCAGAGATGAGCCCCTGCTGCGCGGAGAAATGCGTGCGCTGGCTGTCCAGAACGGAGAGGTAGCTGTCCGCCCCCGTCTTGTAACGCTCCAGCGCGAGGCGATAAGTCTCGCTAGCCGCCTCCGCCAAGTCCTTCTTCGCCTTCAGCTCCTCTTCCACCGTGCCTTCGGTGGCAAGGGCGTCCGCCACATCCTTGAACGCCTTCTGGATGGCGCCCTCGTAGGACGAAAGCGCCGCCTTCTGCTGCGCCTTCGCGGCCTTGAGGTTCGCCACGTTGGCGCCGCCCGCGAAGATCGGGAGCGAAATGGACGGCACGAACTGCCAGACCTTGGTGCCCGAATCAAAGAGATTCGAAAGCTCAGCGGAGCTTGTGCCGTAGTAGCCCGTGAGCGTGATGCGCGGGAAGAACGCCGCGCGCGCCACGCCGATGTTGGCGTTGGCGCTCTTCAAAGCCGCCTCCGCCGACGCGATGTCGGGGCGCTGCAGCAGCACTTCGGAAGGCACGTTCGAAATCGCGGAGACGCGGCTCACGCTCGCGCTCTCCAGTCCGTCGGGCTCCAGCGCCTGATCGTAGGAAGCCCCCACCAAGAGCGTGAGCGCATTGCGGTACTGCGCCACAGAGCGCTCCGCCTGCACGCGGGCGGCGGTCGCCGTCGCCACGCTCTGGCGAATCTGCTGCACGTCGATGAGGCTCGAGGCGCCCGCCTCGTAGCTCTTTTCGATGAGCGCCGCCGATTCGGTCTGGCTCTTGAACGTGTCGTTCGCAAGCTTCAGCTGGCTCTTGGCAGCCCCCAGGGCAAGCCACGTCTGCGCCGTGTCGGTGATCACCGTCATCTGAGCGGAGCGCTGGGCGGCTTCCGTCTGGAAGTACGCCTGCAGCGCCTGCTCGTTCGTGTTTCTCACGCGCCCGAAGAAGTCGAGCTCATAAGAAGCGAGCGCCGCCGTGGCTGAATAGGTGTGCGACGTGCCGCGAGGCGACGGCGTCTGAGGACCGGAATGCGCCGCCGTTTCGCTGCCCTGCGCCGCAATGGAGGGGAGCAGGTCAGCGCGGCTCACGTTGTACTGCGCGCGAGCCTTTTCCACGTTGTAGACCGCCGTGCGCAAGTCACGGTTGTTTTCGAGCGCCGAGTGAATGAGCTTCACCAGGCGTTCGTCCGTAAAGAAGTCGCTCCAGGCGGCCAGCCCCTTCGTGAGCACTTCCGCGTTCTTCGTCGCCGCATCGGCGGGCCACGCCGCCGCCACAGGCGCCTCGGGGCGCTCATAGTCAGGAGCCAGCGACACGCAGCCCGTCAGCATCAAGGCTGAGACCAGCGGAATGAGGCAGAGACTCTTACGCATGATTGTTTTCCTTGTCGACCGACGACGCAACCGCCGGCAGGTTCTTTTTCTTATTGAAGATCTGAATGATGAGGGCGTAGAACACCGGCACGAAGAAGATGCAGAGGAACGTGCCCGTCAGCATGCCGCCCAGCACGGCCACGCCGATCGCCGACTGCGCGCCGGCGCCGGCGCCGTGAGCGAGCGCCAGGGGCACGACGCCCAGACCGAAGGCCAGCGACGTCATCACAATCGGACGCAGACGCAGACGAACCGCTTCCACCACAGCCGCCAGCGCGTCCATGCCGCTTTCATAGAGCTCGCGAGCGAACTCCACGATCAGAATCGCGTTCTTCGCGACGAGGCCCACCGTGGTGAGAAGACCCACCTGGAAGTACACGTCGTTTTCCTTGCCGCAGATCCAGGTGAGGCCCAGGGCGCCCAGCACGCCCAGCGGCACCACGAGAATGACGGCGACCGGAATCGACCACGATTCATACAACGCCGCGAGCGCGAGGAACACCACCAGCAGCGAGATCGCGTACAAGGGACCGGAGTTGCTGCCCGCGACGCGCTCCTGATAGGACACGCCGTTCCATTCGATGGAGTAGCCGGGCGGCATCGTCTGCATGATTTCCATCACGGCATCCATGGCCTGGCCGGACGAAACGCCGGCGGCCGGGCTGCCCTGAATGTTCACGGCGTCAATCGCGTTGAAGCGCTCCATGCGCGGCGAACCGTAGATCCATTCCGTCGTGAGGAAGGCGGAGAACGGCACCATTTCGCCCGAGCTGTTGCGGACGTGCCACTTCTTCAGATCCTCAATTTCACCACGGCTCGATTCAATGCCCTGGATGTAGACCTTCTTCAGACGCCCCTGATCCATGAAGTCATTGACATAGCTCGAGCCGATGGCGGAATTCAACGTCGAGTTGATCGTCGAATCCGAAACGCCCAGCGCGCGCGCCTTGCCGTAGTCCACATTCACCTGAAGCATCGGCGTATCGGACATGCCGTTGTGGCGGACCTGCGTCAAGCGCGGATCGGCGTTCGCCGCCGCGAGGAACTGGTTCGCCACCTGCATGAGGTTGTCATGCCCCTTGCCGCCGCGGTCCTGCAGATAGAAGTCAAAGCCTTCGGCCGTGCCCAGTTCCGGAATGGCCGGCAGCGGGAACGCAAAGCCCAGAACATCCTTGAAGGTCGGCGAGAAGAGCAGCCCCTGAACGCGGCCCATGATGGCGCTCACGCTCGTGTCCGGCGTCTTTCGCTCGCTCCAGTCCTTGAGCTTCAAAAAGCCCATGGCGTTGTTCTGGCCCGTGCCGGCAAAGGAGAAGCCGCGCACGTAAAAGAGCGAGGCGAGATCCTTTTCTTCGGACTTCGACACGATCTTCTGGAAGCGCTCCAGCGCCGCGTCCGTGCGTTCGGCCGTGGCGCCCGCCGGCGCCTGCATCATCATCATGAGAACGCCCTGGTCTTCGCTCGGCATGAAGGAGCTCGGCAAATTCTTGTAGCCCCAGACCACCGCCGCCACAAGCGCCACATAGATCACCATGAGGCGGGCGATGTGCTTCACGAGAGACGCCACGGAGGCGCGAACGCCGCTCGTGAGCTTCTTGAACATGTTGTTGAACCAGCCGAAGAATCCCTTCTTCTCTTCGTTGTGCCCGGCCTTCACCTGCTTCAAGTACTGCGCGCACAGCGCCGGCGTGAGCGTCAAGGCCACGATGACGGAAAGCACCATCGCGGAAACGATCGTCACGGAGAACTGGCGGTAAATGATGCCCGTGGAGCCGCCGAAGAAGGCCATCGGAATGAACACGGCGCAGAGCACCATCGCAATGCCGATCAAAGCGCCCTGAATCTGGCCCATCGACTTCACTGTAGCGGTCTTCGCGTCCGTCCCTTCTTCGCTCATCACGCGCTCGACGTTCTCCACCACCACGATGGCGTCGTCCACGAGCAAGCCGATGGCGAGCACGAGGGCGAACATCGTCAGCATGTTGATGGAGTAGCCCAGCACGCCCAGCACGCCGAACGTGCCCAGCAGCACCACCGGCACGGCGATCGTCGGAATGATCGTCGCGCGCCAGTTCTGCAGGAAGAGGTACATCACGCACACCACGAGGATGATGGCCTCGATGAGGGTCTTCACCACTTCTTCCAAAGCCGCAATCACGAAGGGCGTCGTATCAAACGGATAAACGACCTCCACGCCTTCGGGGAAGTAGGGCGAGAGTTCCGCGATCTTGGCGCGCACGCGATTGGCGGTGCCCAGCGCATTGGCGCCCGCGCTCAGCTTGATGGCGATGCCCGACGAAGGCTTGCCGTCGAAAGTGCCCTGGAACGTGTAGGTTTCCTGTCCGAGGCCCACCTCGCCGATGTCCTTGATGCGAACGACCGAGCCGTCCTCCAGAGTCTTCAGCGTGATGTTCTCAAACTGCTCGGCCGTGTTCAAGAGCGAGCTGGCGCGGATCGTCGCGGTGATCATGCGCTTGCCGTTCGTAGGCTGGCCAGCGATGTCGCCGGCGGCCACCTGAACGTTCTGCTGCTCGATGGCGGCGGACACATCCGACGGCATCAGGTTGTACTTGTTCAGAAGCGCCGGATCCATCCAGATTCGCATGGCGTAGGACGCGCCGAACACCGTGGCTTCGCCCACGCCTTCCACGCGAGCCAGCGTCTCCTCGATGTTGTTCGTGAGGAAGTCGCCCAAGTCGCCGGAATTCATGCGGCCCGTCTTGTCAATGAAGCCCACCACCATGAGGAAGGAGGCGGAGCTCTTGTCCACCGTGACGCCCAGACGCTTCACCGTCTCCGGCAGGCTCGCCTCGGCCTTCTTCAGCTTGTTCTGAACCTGAACCTGCGCGATGTCGGGATCGGTGCCGGCTTCAAAGGTGATCGTGATCGTCATGCGCCCCGTCGAGTCCGACGTGGAGTTCATGTAGATCATGCCGTCCAGGCCCGTCATGTCCTGCTCGATGACCTGCGTCACCGTGCGCGACATCGTTTCGGCGGAGGCGCCGGGGTACTGCGCGTTGATCGTCACCTCAGGCGGCGCGATGTTGGGGTACTGGGAAACCGGCAGATTGAAAATCGCCAGCCCGCCCGCCAACATGATCACAATGGCGACCACCCAGGCAAAAATCGGGCGCTCGACAAAATATTTGCTCAACATAGTTTCTTACGCTCCCGTCGAATCACTTCGCCAGCGTATTGGTCTTCTGAGGCTGAGCACCCGCCGCCACCGGCGCCACGGTCTGCCCCGGACGAATCTTCAAGACGCCTTCGACCACCACGCGATCGCCCACCTTGAGGCCGCTCTCAACGAGCCAGTAGGCGCCTTCCGTGCCGGAAGTGACGATGTCGCGCGTCTCCACCTTGTTGTCAGCGGTGAGCACGTAGACGTAAGGATTGCCGTTGGTGCGGCGCATCGTGGCGCGCTGATCAAGCTTGATCACGTCCTTTTGAACGCCTTCATTGATCACGGCGCGAACGTACTGCCCCGGCATCAGACGGCGCTCGGGGTTGGGGAACACGGCGCGGATGCGCACGGTGCCCGTCGTTTCATTCACGAGCGCGTCCTTGAAGGTGAGCTTGCCCTTGTGGGCGTAGGTGGCGCCGTTGTCCAAAATAAGCTCCACTTCCGCTTCCGATCCGCCTTCGGCGAGCTTGCCGTCCTTGAAGCTGCTGCGAATCTTGTCCATCGTGTCATAGGACTGCGTCACGTCGACGTAGATCGGATCAAGCTGCTGCACGACCGTGAGGCGGTTAGCCTGGTTCGCGGTGACCAAGGCGCCCGGCGTCACTTCCGACAAGGACACCTGCCCCGTGATCGGGCTCTTCACCTGCGTGTACTTCAGGTTGATGCGCGCGGTCTCAAGCGCAGCTTTCGCGGACGCCACATTGGCTTCCGCCACCTTCAGCTGCGCCTGCGCCTGATCGTCCGAAGACTGGCTCACCGCCTTCGTCTTCACGAGAACGGCGGAGCGCTTTGCGTCCGCGCGGGCCAGCGCAAGACTGGCTTCAGCCTGCTTCAGAGAAGCCGCCGCCGAATTCACCTGCGCCTGATAGATGCTCGGATCAATCTGATAGAGCGACTGGCCGGCTTTGACTTCCGCGCCCTCTTCAAACTGGCGCTTTTCGATGATGCCGGACACCTGCGGGCGAACTTCCGCGACCTGATAGGCCGTCGTGCGTCCCGAAAGCTCTGCGCGGATCACCGCATTGTCAAGCTTCATTTCCGTCACCGCGACCTGAGTGAGCGGCGCCTGCTGCTGAGCCTGCGCCGTCTGCGCGGACTTGTCGCCGCAACCGGAAAGAACAACGGCCGCAAGAACGGCGGCCGCAGCGGCAGCCATTCGCGGCTGATATTTAAACAACATTTTTCAGTGAGCTCCGTAAAGCCAATTGCCCGTGAGGGATGATCCAGTCCCTGCTCGCACTGCAGTGAAGGAAAGAACAGCCGCGTCAAAAAAGAGCGGCTGCGCAAAGACTGAACGATGATTCAGTATTTTAAACACCTTCTAACGCCTTGAAGGTAGCTGAATTTACAGTTTGTAATAACTGCCGCGGCCAAACCGCGTTTTCTCATCCGAAAGAACTAGGGAGTTCTACCGTCCGTCTCGCGGAAAAACGCGACTAGGCATTTGTGCCTAGCTGTCCTAGAATGCCGCGTTTTGCAAACGGCCGCCGGCCGCTCCCCACCTCCTTGAGGCTGCGTCATGTTGGAAGCTCTCCATCTGCAGTACTTTTTCGGCGCCCTGGTGTCACTCGTGGTGATCACCAACCCGCCCTCCAAAATTCCGCTCTTCGTGAGCCTCACGGTCGGCATGACCCGCGAGCAGCGCCATCAGCAGGCCAACTGGGCGGCGATCTATTCCTTCCTCGTCATGATGGTGAGCCTCATGGCCGGGAACCTCCTGCTCGCCTTCTTCGGCATCAGCTACAGCGCCATGCGAATTGCGGGCGGCCTCGTGATCGCCCTCATCGGCTACCAGATGCTCTTCGGGGGCCAGACGCCCAACAACGCGCCGATGGTGCGCCGCAACAAGGAGGACTACGCGTTCTTTCCGATCGCCATGCCCGGCATCGCCGGCCCCGGCACCATCGCCGTCGTGATCGGCTTCTCGACGGAAATCGCCGAAATCGGCACCAAGACGCAGATGATCTCCGCCTTTCTCATGACGGGGCTCGCCATCGCCGCCACAAGCTTCATCGCCTGGCTCACGCTGCGCTCCAGCGAATACTGCTCAGACCACCTCGGCCCCTCGGGCATGGCGGTTCTCGGCAAGCTCATGGGCTTCATCCTGATCTGCATCGGCGTGCAGTTCGTGGGCTCCGGCATCAAGAGCTTCATCACGTCGGCGATGTAGCCGTGGCGTTTCACGGGAAACAAAAAGCCGCCGGCGCTTTGAAGCGCTTCGGCGGCTTTTTGCTGGGCGCCCCCCGCGATCCAAGATCGCGAAGAGCGGCCTTGCCAGCTGTTAGCAGATGACGTCGATCCAGCCTTCGGGGGCTTCGATCTGGCCGTCCTGAATGCCGGTGAGGGTGTTGCGCAGCTTGGCGCTCACTTCGCCGATCTTCTCCATGCCGGACGGGAAGGCGATGACGCCGTCATGCGTGTGGATTTCACCCACGGGAGCGAGAACCGCCGCCGTGCCGCAAAGAGCGCACTCCTTGAAGTTCTTCAGTTCATCAAAGGCGACCGGACGTTCGTCGATCTTCATGCCGAGGTAGTGTTCGGCGACGTAGACGAGAGAACGGCGGGTGATGGACGGCAGAATCGAAGCGCTCTTCGGCACCACGAGCGTCTTGCCGTCATCGGCGACGAAGATCAAGTTGGCGCCGCCCGTTTCTTCCACATAGGTGCGGGTGCGGGGATCGAGGTACACGTTCTCCGCATAGCCTTCCTTGTGGGCTTCCATCGTGGGATAGAGGCTCATGGCGTAGTTGAGGCCCGCCTTGATGTGGCCGGTGCCGTTGGGGGCCGCGCGGTCATAGTCGGAGACGCGCAGCTTGATGGGCTTCACGCCGCCCTTGAAGTAGGAGCCCACGGGCATCACGAAGACGCGGAAGAGGTATTCGGGCGCGGGCGCGACGCCGATCTGCGGGCCGGAGCCGATCATCACGGGGCGGATGTAGAGGGAGGCGCCGGTGCCGTAGGGGGGAACCCAGGCGGCGTTGGCGCGGACCGTCTCTTCCACGGCCTTCACGAACTTCTCTGCGGGGAAGACCGGCATGGCGAGGCGTTCGGCCGTGTTTTCCATGCGCTTCGCGTTCTGGTCCGGACGGAAGGTGACGATGTGACCGTCCTTCGTCGTGTAGGCCTTCATGCCTTCAAAGCAGCTCTGGGAGTAGTGGAAGACGCAGGCGGACTCGAGCAGATTGATGTGCTCGTCGGTGATGAGGCCGCCTTCGCTCCAGGCGCCGTCCTTCCATTCGCTCTGCCAGCGATAATCCGTCTTCGTGTAGCCGAACCCGAGATTGGCCCAGTCCAGATTCTTCTTTTCCATTGTCTTGTACCTCTTTGCGCCGCGGGCGGCGCAGGGCTCTTGCCCCTGTCGTTCATCACGCCCTGCGGCAAACTGCAAAAAACCGATGTCACCCGCGCCCCCATCGGGCGCGAAGCGATCGTTTGATCATACCGCCGCCAAAAATGCAAAACCGCCCGATTTCTGGGCGGTTTTACTTAAGGCACCTATTCCACTGTCACAGACTTGGCGAGATTTCTCGGCTTGTCCACGTCCGTGCCGCGCGCAAGCGCCGTGTGGTACGCGAGCAGCTGCAGCGGCACCACATGCAGCACCGGCGACAAGTCGCCGTAGTTCTCCGGCAGCCGGATGACGTGCATGTGCTCGGCGGGCTCGACGCCGGAGTCGCCGTCCGCAAACACGTAGAGCTCGCCCCCTCGGGCGCGCACTTCCTGCATGTTGCTCTTGAGCTTCTCAATGAGCTCGTCATTGGGCGCGATCGTCACCACCGGCATGTTCTCGTCCACCAGCGCGAGCGGACCGTGCTTCAGCTCGCCCGCGGGATAAGCCTCGGCGTGGATGTAGCTGATCTCCTTCAGCTTCAGCGCGCCTTCCATCGCGATCGGGTAATGCATGCCGCGCCCCAGAAAAAGCGCGTGATCCTTTCTCGCAAACTTCTCGGCCCAGGCGATGATCTGAGGCTCAAGCGCCAGCACCGCCGAAAGCGCCGCCGGAATGTGGCGCAGCTGCGTCAGCGCCTTCGCTTCGGCTTCCGCCGTCAGACGGCCGTTGAGCTTGGCAAAAACGAGCGTCAGCAAGTAAAGCGCCGTGAGCTGCGTCGTGAAGGCCTTCGTGCTCGCCACGCCAATCTCCACGCCGGCGCGCGTGATGTAGTGCAGGCGGCTTTCGCGCACCAGCGCGCTCTGCGCCACGTTGCACACCGCAAGCGTCTTCTCCATGCCGCGGGACTTGGCAAACTTCAGCGCGGCGAGCGTGTCCGCCGTCTCGCCCGACTGCGACACCGTGACCACGAGCGTTTCAGGATCCGTCACCGGCTCGCGATAGCGGTATTCGCTTGCCACCTCCACGTCGCACGGAATCTTCGCCACGGCTTCCAGCCAGTAGCGCGCCGTGAGACCTGCGTAATAGCTCGTGCCGCAGGCAATGATGAGCACGCGGCGCACGCCCTTGAAGAGCGCTTCGGCCTCCTTGCCGAAAAGCGTCGGCGTGATGCCCGCCACGCCTTCCAGCGTGTCGCCCACCGCGCGCGGCTGCTCAAAGATCTCCTTTTGCATGTAGTGGCGATAGGGACCCAGCTCCGCGGCGCCCGTAAAGGCTTCCACGCGCATCTCGCGGCGCGTCACCGGCCGGTAGTCCCGGCCTTCATGCGAGAAAAGCTTCACGCCCGCGAGCGTCACGTCGGCGACGTCGCCGTCTTCCACGAAGATGAACCGATTCGTCACGCCCGCCAAAGCCATCGCATCGCTGGCGACATAGTTGCCGTCATCGGCCAACCCCAGCACCATGGGCGAGCCCTGGCGAGCGGCCACGAGCCGCCCCGGCTCCGCCTTCGACATCACGGCGATCGCATAAGCGCCGCGCACGCGGTTCAAAGCCTTCTCCACCGCCGCGAGCAGATCGCCCTCGTAGTAGAAGTTCACGAGATGCGCGAGCACCTCGGTGTCGGTCTGGCTTTCAAAGGTGACGCCCTTTTGAGCGAGCTCCTCACGAATTTCCGCATAGTTTTCAATGATGCCGTTGTGCACCAGCGCAATGCGCCCGCCCGCCACGTGGGGGTGGGCGTTCTTCACCACGGGGCCGCCGTGGGTCGCCCAGCGGGTGTGGGCGATGCCGATCGTGCCGTCGAGCTTTTCGCTCTCGACCTGTTCAACCAATTCATGCACGCGCTCCACGGAGCGCGCCCGGCGAATTTCTCCGCCTTCAATCACCGCGACGCCGCAGCTGTCATAGCCGCGGTATTCCAAACGACGCAAGCCTTCGAGAAGGATCGACATCACCTTCCGGCGGCTGACGCCCGCAACAATTCCGCACATAGTCCGATTGTCCTTTTTTCAACGGGAGCGCCCGCCAGACGCTCCCTCACTTCGGAAACGAAGGGCGCGCTCTTTTAAGCGCGATCCTTGGGACGAACCCAGCCTTCCACCGTCTTCAAGGGCGCGCGAGAGAGCGTGAGCTGCCCCGCCGGCGCGTCATGCGCAAGCGTCGTGCCCGCCCCAATCGTCGCGCCGTCGCCCACCGTCACGGGAGCGATCAGCTGCGTGTCCGAGCCGATGAAGACGTCGTTGCCGATCACGGTCTTGAACTTGTTCACGCCGTCGTAGTTGCAGGTGATGGTGCCGGCGCCCACGTTGACGCCGCTTCCCATCTCAGTGTCGCCGATGTAGGAGAGGTGGTTCACCTTGCTCCCTTCGCCGATCGTGCTCTTCTTCACCTCAACGAAGTTGCCGATGTGCACCGTCCCCGCCGACGTCATGCCGGGGCGCAGACGCGCGTACGGACCCACCTTGTTGTTTTCGCCCACCTTCGCGCCGTCCATGTGCGTGAAGGCCTCCACCACCGTGCCGGCGCCGATCTCGCTGTTGCGAATGACGCAGTAGGGCCCCACTTTGACGCCGTTGCCGAGAACCACGTCGCCCTCGAAGACGCAGCCCACGTCAATCGTGACGTCTTCGCCGCAGGTGAGCTTGCCGCGAATGTCGAGGCGCGAGGGATCGATCACCGTCACGCCGCTTTCGGTGAGCTGCTCGGCCTGATGATCCTGCCAGATGCCTTCCAAGCGCGCGAGCTGCGTCTTGGAATTGACGCCCTCCACTTCAAAGCTGCGGCGGGGGCGAGCGGAATTGATGCGCACGCCGTCGCGAACCGCGAGGCCGATGACGTCCGTGAGGTAGTACTCAGCCTGCGCGTTCGCGGGCTTCAGCTCCGAGAGCCATCCCGCCAGACGAGCCGTCGGCAGGAGCATGATGCCGGTGTTCACTTCACGGATCTGCTTCTGACCTTCCGTCGCATCCTTCTGCTCGACGATCGCCACGATGCGGCCCCGCTGGCGCAGGATGCGCCCGTAGCCCGTGGGATTGCGCAAAACGGTGGTGAGAAGCGCCATGCCGTCGCCCGCGGCGTCGCGCAGGCGCTCGATCGTCTCCGTCTGAATGAGGGGAACGTCCCCGAGCAGCACGAGCGTGTATTCGGCCGACTCGTCCAGCAGAGGCAGCGCCTGCTGCAGCGCGTGCCCGGTCCCGAGCTGCGGCTGCTGCAACGCGTACGCCACGTTCGGGAACCCCGTCAGGGCGGCCTTCACTTCATCGGCCTTGTGGCCCACCACCACGACGGTGCGGGCGACATCCTGCAGCGCCTGCACGGTGGAAAGCACATGAGAAATCATGGGGCGGCCCGCCAGAGGCTGCAGCACCTTCGGCAAGGAAGAGTGCATGCGCTTGCCAAGGCCGGCCGCGAGAATGACGACGTTGATCACGATTCAATCCTTCAAAAAAGTTTTACGCCCTTTCGCTGACAAAGAGATTCGGGCGGATTTGGGAAAACAGAAGGATTCTATCGGAGCGGCCTGCGGCTGACACCCAATGAAATCGGGCGGCCGGAAAGCTCCGTGCCGCCCGATTCGGCGTGATGCGCCCAGTGAGGAATTGCTTTTGAAAGGCCTTTGATCAGGCGGCCAGCGCCGTGACCGACTGCCAGCGACGGTAGCGGACGTTGCTGCGGGTCGGAACAAGGCTTCCCGCCACCATGCCGAAGCCCGCGGCGAGGAAGCCGCCCAGCACGGAGGGGAAGACGTCGCCCATCGGCGTCGCGGTGAGCGCCAGCCACACGGCGCCGCCGATCACGATGGAGAACCAGGCGCCCTGCGTCGTCGCCTTCTTCCAGTAGATGCCGCAGACGAGCGGCCAGAAGGCGCCCACCACCGGGAACTGATAGGCCATCGCCACCATGTCGTAGATCGCCGTGCCCTCAAACCAGAGGCTGTAGGAGAGCACCGCCACCGCGAACACGAAGAGCGTGGCGCGCATGTAAAAGAGCTGGCGATCCGGCGTGATGCGGATGAAGTCCGCGAGCACGTTCTTCACGAAGGTGGTCGAGGGCGCAAGCATCGTCGCCGACGCCGTGGACATCACCGCCGAAAGAACCGCGCCGAAGAAGATCACGCGAAGCCACCAGGGCATGTAGTCGCGCACGAGCGTGGGCAGCAGGCGCTGCGGATCCGTGTTGAGCAGCGTCTCACCGACCCCCGGCATTGCGAGCACCGCCGCGCAGACGATGAACATCGGCACGAAGGCAAAGAAGATGTAGAAGATGCCGCCCAGCGCCGCGCCGCGAGCCGCCGTGCCGGCGCTCTTCGCGCTCATCACGCGCTGGAACACGTCCTGCTGCGGGATGGAGCCGATCATCATCGTGATCGCCGCCGAAATCCAGAAGAGCCAGTTCGAAACGCCCGCCTGCGGGAAGGGATTGAAGAGGTTGCGGGAGTCCGCAAACTCCACGACCTTCGTGAAGCCGCCGGCCATGTCGCCTGCGCAGACCGCCACCGCCACGAGCCCTGCGACGATGATGAGCATCTGGAAGAAGTCCGTCACCGCCACCGACCACATGCCGCCGTAGACCGTGTAGAAGAGCACCACGAACGTGCCGATCGTCATGCCGAGCGAAACGCTGATGAAGCCTTCGGTGACGAGGTTGAGCACCAGTCCGAGCGCCGCGATCTGAGCGCCCACCCAGCCCAGGTAGGAGATGATGATGAAAATGGAGCAGGCGAGCTCGATCTTCCGGCCATAGCGGCGACGATAAAAGTCGCTGATGGTGAGAAGGTTCATCTTGTAGAGCTTGCGCGCGAAGAACATGCCCACGAGCACGAGGGCCATGCCGGAGCCGAAGGGCTCTTCAATGACGCCCGCGATGCCGCCTTCGATGAAGCGGCCGGGGAGCCCCAGCACCGTCTCGCTGCCGAACCACGTCGCAAACGTCGCCGTGATCACCATCGCCAGCGGCAAAGACCGGCCGGCCAGCGCATAGTCCGCCGTGTTGCGCACGCGGCGAGCAGCCCACAGTCCGATGCCGACCGAGACCAACATGTACAAGCAGACCAAAACGATCAGCTGCGTCATCACACCTCTCCTTACCTAAAAAGCGAGGGACAGAGAAAAAAGCAATTCCTTGTAAAAAAGACCGTCGATGACTAACACGTTTTGGCCGCTGCCTGATTCGATCTTTTTTCGGGATGCGCAGTCTGCACACTTTCCCCTTAAATGAAAAGACCTTCCAGGCAATTTTTTCCCGCAAATGGCCCAAAGTTTCACCGAGATCAAACTTTGCTGGATTTCCCTCGATTTCATGAGGGGGATTACCCTTACGCCGAAATAAGGATTGGGACCAAAGAGGTCACAGGCAGAAATCCCTACCAACCCGCGCCGGCATTGAATCCGCGCGGGGTTTGACCCAGGTGTTTAATTTATAAAAACAGCAACAAAAAACCGCCTGAAACCCTTGAAAAAGTCTCAGACGGCTTTTGCTCTGGAATTCGAGGCTACGCGTGGCCCGCCACCGGATCCTGCACCTGCTCGATGCCGGCGAGCAGCCACCCTTCCTTCTCGTTCGTCGGACGGGTGAGCACCCAGCGCTCGTGCACGGTTTCGAATTCGCCGGAGTACTTCATGGCGCCCGTGAACTCGACCACCGCGACGTACTCCTCGCCTTCCGTCGTGAGCCCCAGGAACTTCGCCGTGAGGTCCACCACTTCGGACGTCTGCTTCACGTTGCCGCGCTCGCGCAGCTGATGCGTCACCGTGATGAAGAGGTCGTTCGTCGTGAAGTCGCTGATCTCCACCACGTTGCCCGTGTCCCAGGCCTTCTGCAGCTTGATGAAGTTTTCCTTCGCCACGCGCTCGAACCCCGCCTTGTCAAAGCCTTCGGGAATCTCGAGTTCGCCGTTGGCCACCGCCGCCGTCGTCGCAAACGTGTCCATCACGCTGCCGGAGGCCGCCGGCATTTCCGACATGGCGGAAGCCGCCGAGGGAGCCGGCTGCGGACGAGGCGCAGGCTCCGCGCGCTGCTCATTCATGCGGGAGAAGAGGTCCTGCATCTTCTGCTGCGGCGCAGCCCCCTGCCCTGCAGCGCCCTGCATTTTCTTTGCGAGAAAAAAGCCCGCCACAAGACGCACGACGAAAAAGATCGCCACCGCCAGAAGCAGCATCATCACAAACTGCGCCGCACCCTCGCCAAGGCCCAGAGCGCTCAACAGCCCGGCAATGCCCAGCGCCGCCGCGGCGCCCATCAGCATGCCGCGCCAGGGAGACGCGGGCTTCGCCGCAGCCGCCGCATTCGGCGTCGCGGTCTTCGGAGCCGCCTGCTGCTGACGGCCGAAGTTCTGCTGCGGCGCCGCGGCCGGCGCCTTTCGCGTCAAGGTCGGAGCCGAGCGTCCGAACGAAGCGCCGCCGCCAAAGCGCGCCGCAGCGTCCGCATCCGGAATCGTCGTCACAATCATCAGTGCCACGGCAAAAACCGCGAGGAGTTTTTTCATTGTTTCATCTCTAAAAAATTAACCAGTCTTTCGGTTCGCCGGCCCTTTGCCGGCATTCTGAAGACCGCTTCTCATTGTACGGTCTGCACTGCCGTAATCCATGCGCAGAACCGTCTCAATTTGTATGCAACTTTTACGACGCGGGCTTCACGCCCACATGCAGCGCACAGACGCCGAAGAACATGTTGGTCCAGGTGACGGGCTCCATTCCCGCCTCCTTCATCATGCCGGCAAGCGTCGCCTGATCGGGGTGCATGCGAATCGACTCGGCGAGGTAGCGGTAGCTGTCGGCGTCGCCCGCGATCTTGCTGCCGAGCCACGGCATGATCTTGAAGGAGTAAAGGTCGTAGAAGGGGCGCATCCACTTTGCGCAGTGCGAGAACTCGAGCACCACGACGCGGCCGCCCGGACGCACGACGCGGCACATCTCGCGCAAAGCGCGGTCCTTGTGCGTCATGTTTCGCAAGCCGAAGGAAACCGTCGCCGCATCAAACGTGTTGTCCTCAAAGGGAAGCTCCTCGCAGTCGCAGAGCGCGGTGTGCGCGTTCGTGTGCGTCTTCTGCAGGCGCTTCTGGCCTTCGGCGAGCATGGCGCGGTTGATGTCAGTCGCCCAGACTTCGCCCGTCTCTCCCACGATCGGCGCAAAGGCGATGGCAAGGTCGCAGGTGCCGGAGGCAATGTCAAGCACCTTGCCGCCCCGGGCGAGCCCCGCCGCAGCAATCGCCTTCTTCTTCCAAAGGCGGTGCATCCCCCAGCTCAGCACGTCGTTCATGAGGTCGTACTTTTTGGCGACCGAAGCAAACACCTTCTCCACATCCGCCGCCTTCTCCTCTTCAGGAACGGTGGCAAAGCCGAAGTGCGTCGTCTTTCCGGACGCGGCGTCCGGCTTCCTCTGTTCGTTGTCCGTCATGATGCTGTGGTCTTAATGGTGAGAGTGGCACTGCTTCGCGGCTTCCGCCGCCTTCTTGTCAGCGGCAAGCTTTTCCGCCGTCTTCGGATCCGCGGGATCTCGAGAGTATTCCGACGCTTCAATGTCAGCGAGATACTTCTCCCAGAGCGCCGCCTGATTCTTCCCCAGCTCCTCCAGATACTCAAAGCTGTAGAGCCCGGAATCGTGCCCGTCGTCAAACCGGAAGCGAAGCGCATAGTTTCCCACCGCGTCCACGCCCTCGACGCCGACGTTCATCTTTCCCACCTGCAGCTTCTCCTCGCCGGGCGCGTGCCCCTGCACCTCCGCCGAAGGCGAATAAACCCGCAGGAACTCGTAGGAAAAGTGGTACTCGGCGCCGTCATCAAAAGCAATGTCAAATCGACGGCTCTTGCTGTGCAGCGACATGTCAACGGGGAACGGCATGGTCAGTCCGGCTGAAGAGAGTTTTTCAAGAAGACAGGCACAAAAAAACCGCCTGAAGCCTAAATCATAGGCGGGACGGCGGTTGATTTGGTACCCCCGGCGGGAATCGAACCCACATCGCAACCTTCGGAGGGTCGCATTCTATCCATTGAAATACGGGGATGGAGCGCGGGATTATAGCCTGAAAAGGCCGTGGTCCCGCGCAATTTTTCACCGAAAGGCGAAAAAGACTCTTTCGTCTGTCATCAGACAAAGAAGCGCATGATTTCCATGCTGATGAAGGCCATCAGCACCGAATTCAGCATCAGCACCGGCCAGTACTTCTTCGGCACATCGGCAACGCCCAGGAGGCGGCCCATGTACTGAATCTGAGAGGCCATCAGAATGAAGCAGGGCGCGAGAATCGTGACGTCATGCGGCGTCAGGGTGCCGTGAGCCGCCAGGCTCGCCGCAACGCCGACGCCGGCGCCGCAGGAGAGCCATGTCGCGAGAAGCACCGTGATCGCTTCGCCCGGCAGATCAAAGATGCTCATGAGACCGCCGCAGGTGTGCCCCAGGAAGTCCATCACGCCGAAGAGGCGCAGCATCTGCGTGAGCACAAACGCCATCAGCACGTTGGGCAGCAGGCTGTAGAGACCGATGTTGAGGCCCTTGCGCAGACCGACGATGAAAATATCAAACGGATTGCCCGATTCCTTCTTCGCCTCAGAAGCATTCGTCGCATTAGTTGTCATTTTCGAAATCCTTCTTGTAGAGCGTCGAGAGAACCGTGCGGATCAAAGCGCCGCCGACGAACTTGAGGCAGATGATGATGATCACCGGGATCCACACCGGGCACACGAACATCGGGAAGAGCGCCGACACCGTGGAGTAGTAGTTGTTGATGCAGCCCGCGCCCGCGTACTGCCAGGCGCAGATCGTGATGAGCTGCTTCTGGGTGACGCGCTTTTCGTCGTAGAGCGCGCGCGTAAGCGCCGCGCCGCCGTCCGTGCTCTGGAAGTCCGTCACCAGCGCCAGGCCCGTGTAGCCCGGAACGCCGAGAATCGGCTTCAAAAGCGGGGTCATCAGCACCTGAGCGGCGCGAAGGGCGCCGTAGTGCGCGAGCACTTCAATGAGACCCAGCGCCAGCATCACGCCCGGAATCAACGAAAGCGAGAAGAGGAAGCCAGCGCGAGCGCTGTCGCCGCCGGCGCCGGCGAAGGTGTTCTTCGAACCGGCGATGGTGCCGAAGTGCCCGATCAGCGTCGTGAAGTCAAAAGCGCCGAGCCATTTCTGGCCTTCCGGCATCTTGTAGAAGACGCCCGAGAAAAGGACGACCGCGAGTGCGAGCGCAATGTACGCACCGATGCCGACCTTCTTCTCCGATTCCGCCGCCTTGGCCGCGGGAGCTTGAGGTTCCGTCATGAGTGAATCCCTGTTGAAAGATGGTAATTTCTTTTTGTCTGCTCCCGTTTGGTCTGAAGCTCCGTCGGATGACGGCGGTTCCGATAGCAACCGGCCCCCATTAGAAATTCAGCCAGAATCAAGAGCGCGCGGAATTTTACTCGAGGTTTCCGGCCCCCTTGGCACGATGTCCGCCGGCGTGGGCAATTGTGACTAGATATTTCAGAAAAAACTGAATCCCGTCCAGACGGCGCGCCGGCGGTCAGACTTCCTGAGGGTCCACTTCAATGCGCCAGGTGACGCCAGGCTCCTGAGCAAACCCTGCGCTCCAGCGCTTCAAAAAACGATGAAGCGCCGCCCGGCTGTCGCTTTCCACCAGAAGCTGTGCCCGCTCCACATCCATCAGCCGAAAAAGCGCCATCGGCACCGGATCGTAGACCGCGACGGCGCCGTCCTCATTCATCGCCTGCGCCGCTTCCGACGCCCGCGTGAGAAAGCCGAGCGCCCGCTCGAGCGTATTGGCCTGCGCCTTCACCAACGCCTGATGCACGAAAGGCGGCGCATGAAGGTCCTTTCGATCTTCGAGCACCCGCTCGGCGAACTCCCGGTAGTTCTGATGCCGAAGCGCCTCGTAGATGGGATGGTCCGGATAGCGCGTCTGCACCGCCACCTCGCCCGTCGTTTCGCCGCGGCCAGCCCGCCCCGCCACCTGCATGAGCGTCGCAAAAAGCCGCTCCTCCGCCCGAACGTCCGGACTCACCAGCTGCGCGTCGGCGTTGAGCACCCCCACCACCGACACCTTCTGAAAGTCGTGCCCCTTGGCGATCATCTGCGTCCCCACCACGATGTCGGCCTTCCCGGCGTGCACTTTCTGGAACGCCTCTTCGGCCGATCCCTTCTTCGCCGTGCTGTCGCTGTCAATGCGAAGAATCGCCTTCTCAGGCCAGGTGGCCTCCACGAGCTCCTCGATTTTCTGCGTTCCTGAACCAATGGCAATGAGATCGGCGTTTCCGCACGTCGGACAATGCGTTGGAATGGGATAAGTCGTGCCGCAGTGATGGCAGACCAGCTGCTTTTCCGCCTTGTGGTAAACCGTGAACCCTGAACAGTGATCGCAGCGGCTGATCCAGCCGCAGGCCGTGCAGGTCAAGGTGGGGGCATAGCCTCGGCGATTGACGAACAGCAGCGCCTGCTCCTTTCTTTCAAGCGCGGCGTCCACTTCTGCTTTCAGCGCCGCCGTGATGAACGTGCCTCCCTTTTCCTGCCGGGTGTCAATGAGCTTTAAAACGGGAAGCCGGGCGTGCGCCGCCGCCCGTACTGTCAGGGAAAGCAGCCGATAGCGCCCCTCCTGAGCCTTCGCCCAGGTTTCCAGCGACGGCGTCGCTGATCCCATGACGCAGGTGATGCCCAGCATGTGCGCCCGCTTCACCGCCAGATCTCGCGCCGAGTAATAAATGCCGTCCCCTGCCTTGTAGCTGGCGTCGTGCTCTTCGTCCACGAGAATCAAGGCCAGCTTGGTGAAGCTTGCAAAGATCGCCATGCGAGTTCCCACGAGCACGCGAGCCCTTCCCTCGTGCACCGCCAGCCAGTTCGCCGCGCGCTCCGTCATCGAAAGCTTTGAATGCAGCGTCACCACCGTCTCGCCAACAAAGCGAGACCGCACGCGGTTTTCGAGCTGCGGCGTGAGGTTGATTTCCGGAACAAGCAGCAGCACCTGCGCTTCCGGATCCTTCTTCAGCACCGCCTGCATGGCGGCGAGATACACCTCCGTCTTGCCGGACCCCGTGACGCCGAACAGCAAAAAAGGCGCGAAGCCCTGCGCTTCCGTGATCGCCGCCACCGCCGCCGACTGCTCGTCGTTTAACACCGGCGCCTCTGTCGGCGTCACCGACTTTTCCTTCAACGTCCGAAAGGAAGCCACCGCGGCTTCATGCCTCGCCTTCGGCACGCGCCGCCAGAAGGGCGGCAAAGCGGGCAGCGCCGCCTCTCCCCAGAAAGCGAGGTAGTAGTCCGCGGCAAAACGCGTGAGGTCCAGCCACTCCTTGGAAAGCGGCCGAGTGTCCGCCAGCAGCTTGGCCACGGGCTTCAGCTTCTTGGGATCCACCTCAGTCACCGCCAGCAGCTCCACGACGATTCCCACCATCTTCCGCCTTTGCAGCGGCACGATCACGCGGTCGCCTGCGGCAAGCGCCATCTCTTCCGGCACCTTGTAGTCAAGCGGCGGCAGGGGCGCGTCAATCAGCACCCGAGCAAACTGAAAGGACGTCATGGCAAAGAAAAAGTCGATGAGAGGAAACAGCGCATCCTACCCGATCCCAAAAAAGTCATTTTGTCAACCGCTACCCATAGGGGCCCGGTGACGAAGGAAACACAAGATGCAGACTTATTCCACCTGTGGATAACTTTGTGGAGAAGAGGAAAACATCAAAACGCCCGGTGGAGAGCTCGCTTCGGCATTCAACTTTCAGTCAAGGAAGATGAAAACTCAGTTTTCTTTGTTTTCAATGTTCGAGAAGCTATTCCTAAGGAAAAAATCAGCCGCCGTCACTCAAAAAATGACGGCGGCTTCGTCGGAAAATTCTGTGGATAACTCTGTGGAATGACTTTTTGCCCGCCTTCCGCAGCGTCCCGATTCTCAGATGTGCTTCGCGCGAGAGTACTGGTGCACCTCGTCCACCAGAATCTGAACAGCTTCCGGATTCGTGAACTGGCTGATGCCGTGGCCCAGATTGAAAACGTGACCGCCCTGCCCCACCGGACCAAATTCATCCAAAAGCCGACGGGCTTCCGCACGGATGGCGTCTTCGCCGGCAAAAAGCACGGCCGGATCCATGTTGCCCTGCAGCGCCACCTTGTCTCCGGTGCGGCGGCGAGCGGCCGCCAGATTCACGCACCAGTCGACGCCAACGCAGTCCGCGCCGCAGGCCGCGAGATCCTCGAGCCAGTTGCCGCAGCCCTTGGTGAAAACGATGACGGGCACCTTCTCGCCGTCCCATTCACGATGAAGTCCGCGAATGATGTCAGCGATGTACTTCAAGGAGAACGCCTGATAGGCGCCGTCCGCGAGCGCGCCGCCCCAGGTGTCGAAAATCTGCACCGCCTGTGCGCCCGCTTCAATCTGAGCGTTCAGGTAGGCCGTGACCGCGCGAGCATTGACGTCGAGGATGGCATGAAGGAGATCCGGACGGCGGTAAAGCATCTGCTTCACCGTCGCAAAGTCCTTCGAAGAGCCGCCCTCCACCATGTAGCAGGCGAGCGTGAAGGGCGAGCCGGAGAAACCGATGAGCGGCACGCGATTGTTGAGCGAACGGCGGATGACGCTCACCGCGTCCGTCACATAGCGAAGCTTGTCAGCCGGATCCGGCACGTAGAGCGCCTTCACGTCAGCTTCAGTGCGAACGGGCTTGGCAAAGACCGGACCTTCGCCCTTCACAAAGGAAAGGCCGAGTCCCATGGCGTCCGGCACCGTGAGAATGTCCGAAAAGAGAATGGCCGCATCCAGCCCGAACCGATCCACCGGCTGCAGCGTCACTTCACAGGCACCTTCGGGCGACTGCGCAAGCGCGAGGAAGCTCCCCAAACGTTCCCGCGTCGCGTTATATTCCGGCAGGTAGCGGCCGGCCTGGCGCATCAGCCACAGCGGCGTGTATTCGGTCTGTTCGCGCTTCAAAGCACGCAGGAAAGTATCGTTGGTCGGTTTCATGAGTCGAAATAAAAAGAGAGCTTCCGTTGTTTCGGAATCCGCCCCCGCAGCGCCGGCGGCGGAGGTTCCGTGGATCACGCCGCATGCCGCAGGCGCCGTGCTGGCAGTTCACGCCCAGCCAGGCGCCAAGCGTGACGCCGTGGTTGGAGAATACGACGGAAAGCTTAAGGTAGCCCTAACGGCGCCTCCCGTGGACGGCAAGGCCAATGAGAAGCTGCTCCGATTCCTCGGAGAAAAAACGGGGCTCGCCAAGTCCGCCCTCGAACTTATCGCTGGCGACACCTCGCGCGCCAAGCGCATTCTTTTCAAAGGGATTTCCGCTGCCGATCTGGCTCAGCGCCTGAAATAAAAAAGCCGCCGAAACCGCCGGAGCTACATTCCGGCGCCTTCGGGCGGCCTTCAGCTGAAGCCAATCAGCGAATCACGAGAACCGGACGATCGGCCTTGGCGAGAACCTTCTGGGTTTCGGAACCGAGAATGAGGCTTCCCAGCGTGCCGAGACCGCGGCTTGCCATCACAATGCAGCGAGCTTCGTAACGATCCGCCACGTTCAAAATAGCGCCGGACACTTCATCGCAGTGCTCGGCCACCAGCTCGAACGGCACTTCAGCCGCTTCCGCCAGACGCTTCACCGCATTCAAGCGCTCCTGGACATCCTTCGATTCATTCTCCAAGCCCGCCACGAGGTTGGGCTTGCCAATCACCGCCGTCATGCCGACTACCGGCAGCTTCAGCGCCTTGGCGATTTCCACAGCCGATTCAATGCCCTTGTGTGAAAGGTCGCTGCCATCGGTGCAGACCTGGATAACATCCTTCAACATATCCGATCCCCTACTTGAAATAGTCAGATTCCGTTTCCAACGGATTCGATCATCCTACCAAAAAAAAGACGCCCGGGATGATCCCGAACGTCCTTTTCGCTGCAAACACAGCCAAAGAACCGAAGTCCTTTAGTGGCGCATTCTGCGGATGTAGGCAAGCTGAGCCGCCAGAGCAGACATCGTCGCTTCGAGTTTCGCGATTTCCGTATTGCTCTTGGCCTGTTCCTTGGCCTGCTTGGCATCTTCGAGCGCTTTCTTTGCCTTAGCTTCATCAAGGTCTTTGCTGCGGATAGCGGTGTCGGCAAGAACCGTCACGCGATCGGGCTGGACCTCAAGAATGCCGCCGGCAACGAAAATATTTTCCTCCTTACCCTCAGGGGTCTTGACGCGAACAGCGCCCGGACGGATGCGGGTAATGAGCGGGACGTGGCCGGGCAGAATGCCGAGTTCACCTTCCTGACCGGGAAGCGCGACAAAAGCCGCTTCGCCGGAGAAGATGCCCTCTTCTGCGCTGACGACGTCAACAAAAAGCGTTGCCATAAGTTGCTCCGTTTAATCGGCGGGAAATAACCCTCAGGCGAAGCCGCGGCAATGAGCCGCCGCCTCGCATCTGAGTCTTATTACTTGATCGTCTTGGCCTTTTCGAAGGCTTCGTCGATCGTACCGACCATGTAGAAGGCCTGTTCCGGCAGCTCGTCGCATTCGCCGTCGACAATCATCTTGAAGCCGCGGATCGTTTCCTTCAGGGGCACGTACTTGCCGGGGGCGCCGGTAAACACTTCGGCCACGTGGAAGGGCTGCGAGAGGTAACGCTGGATCTTACGAGCGCGGGTCACGGCGAGCTTGTCTTCGGGAGACAGTTCGTCCATGCCGAGAATGGCGATGATGTCGCGCAGTTCCTTGTACTTCTGCAGGGTTTCCTGAACGCGGCGAGCCACGCTGTAGTGCTCTTCGCCGATGATGTTCGGGTCCATCTGACGGCTCGTGGAGTCGAGCGGGTCAATGGCGGGGTAAATACCCAGCGAAGCGATTTCACGGCTAAGAACGATCGTGGCGTCCAAGTGGCTGAACGTCGTCGCAGGAGACGGGTCAGTCAAGTCGTCGGCGGGCACGTACACGGCCTGGATCGACGTAATGGAGCCGGTCTTCGTGGAAGCAATGCGTTCCTGCAGCTTGCCCATTTCTTCAGCGAGGGTGGGCTGATAACCCACGGCGGAAGGCATGCGGCCCAGCAGAGCGGACACTTCCGTGCCAGCCAGCGTGTAGCGGTAGATGTTGTCAATGAAGAGCAGGATGTCGCGGCCTTCGTCACGGAAGGCTTCAGCCATCGTCAGACCCGTCAGAGCCACGCGCAGACGGTTGCCCGGGGGTTCGTTCATCTGACCGAACACCATGGCCACCTTGTCGAGCACCTTGGACTCTTCCATTTCATGGTAGAAGTCGTTGCCTTCACGGGTGCGTTCGCCGACGCCCGCGAAGACGGAGTAGCCGCCGTAGGCCTTGGCGATGTTGTTGATGAGCTCCATCATGTTGACGGTCTTGCCCACGCCGGCGCCGCCGAAGAGGCCGACCTTGCCGCCCTTGGCGACCGGGCAGATCAAGTCGATAACCTTGATGCCGGTTTCCAGAAGGTCAACAGCCGGGCTCAGTTCGTCGAACTTCGGCGCAGCGCGGTGAATCTCGCGGCGTTCATCTTCGCCGATCGGGCCCGCTTCGTCGATGGGGCGGCCGAGCACGTCCATAATGCGGCCGAGCGTCTTGTGACCCACGGGAACGGAAATGCCCGCTCCGGTGGATTTCACCTTCATGCCGCGGCGAAGACCGTCAGAAGAGCCCATGGCAATGGTACGGACGATGCCGTCACCGAGCTGCTGCTGCACTTCAAAGGTCAGGCCGGCTTCGGCCAGGGTGTTGGTGTTGTCCTGTTCAAGGACGAGGGCGTCGTAAACCTTCGGCATATCGTCGCGGGGGAATTCGATATCCACCACAGCGCCGATCACCTGAACGATTTGTCCGATACTCATGGGTTAATCCTCGGTATTCAAATCTCTTAAGACACCGCAGCGGCACCACCGACGATTTCGGTGATTTCCTTCGTAATGCCGGCCTGACGGGTCTTGTTGTAGACGAGCTGCAGATCTCCGATGAGCTTCTTCGCGTTGTCCGAAGCCGCCTTCATGGCGACCATACGGGCCGACTGCTCAGAAGCCATATTTTCTGCAACTGCCTGATAAATCAAAGCTTCGACGTAGCGCTTGAGCAATTCGTCGAGCACAGTCTGCGCATCGGGTTCGTAGATGTAATCCCACGAGTATTGACGCGGTTCTTCACCGATCGCGGCGAGCTTTTCCTGGGAGAGCGGCAGAAGCTGCTCAACCGTCGGGATCTGCTTCATCGCGTTCACAAAACGCGTGTAAGCGAGATACACGGCATCAACCTTGCCCTGCGCATACGCATCCAGCTGAACGCGGATGGCGCCGAGCAGGCGTTCGAGGTTGGGCCGATCGCCGAGCTGCACGACCTGACTCACGACCTCCAGACCGAGATGACCGGAAAAGGCGACAGCCTTGTTGCCGATAGCGGTCACGGAAAGGGACTGGCCCTTTTCGCGGAGTTCCTGAGACTTGTGAAGCACGAGGCGCTGAATGTTGGTGTTCAGCGCGCCCGCCAGGCCCTTGTCGGTGGCGACGATGATCATCGCCGCCTTGCCGGACTGGGCCTTGTGCTTGACGAGGAAGGGGTGCGAGTAGTTCGTCGAAGACGCCGCGAGATGCGCAATGATGTTGCGAATCTTGTCAGCGTAGGGACGAGCCTGACGCATCCGATCCTGAGCTTTGCGCATCTTCGAGGCCGCAACCATTTCCATCGCCTTCGTGATCTTGCGCGTGTTCTGCACGCTCTTGATCTTTCCGCGAATTTCCTTTGTACTAGGCATGTGGTCCTCTTAAAAATGCGCAGTTAGTAAGCGCCGTTCTTCTGAAAGTCTTCGATCGCAGCCTTCAGCGCAGCGTTGTCTTCCTTGGACAGCTGCTTTTCAGCTTCGATGTGGGCGATCAGATCAGCATACTTCGTCTGCAGGAAGTCGCGCATGGCGCGTTCGCAGCGCAAAGCATCCTTCACCGCGACGTTGTCATAGAAGCCCTGCTCCACCGCGAACAGCGTCACAGCTTCTTCCCAAACCTGCAGAGGCTGGTACTGAGGCTGCTTCATGAGTTCGGTCACCACACGGCCGCGTTCGAGCTGCTTGCGGGTCGCTTCGTCGAGGTCGCTCGCGAACTGGGCGAAGGCCGCAAGTTCACGGTACTGAGCGAGAGCGAGACGCACGCCGCCGCCGAGCTTCTTGATGATCTTCGTCTGAGCGGCACCGCCCACGCGAGACACCGAGATGCCGGGGTTGATGGCGGGACGAATACCGGCGTTGAAGAGGTCCGTTTCCAAGAAGATCTGACCGTCGGTAATCGAAATCACGTTCGTCGGAACGAAGGCCGTGACGTCGCCTGCCTGCGTTTCAATGATCGGCAGAGCCGTCATGGAGCCGGTCTTGCCCTTCACAGCGCCCTTCGTGAAGCGTTCGACGTAGGTCGGGTTCACGCGAGCAGCGCGTTCGAGCAGACGAGAGTGCAGGTAGAACACGTCGCCGGGGTAGGCTTCGCGTCCCGGCGGACGACGCAGCAGCAAGGAAATCTGACGATAGGCCCAGGCCTGCTTCGTCAAGTCGTCGTAAACGATGAGGCTGTCCTGGCCGCGGTCGCGGAAGTATTCGCCCATCGTGGCGCCGGCGTACGGCGCGATGTACTGCAGAGCCGCCGTTTCAGAAGCGGAGGCAGCGACGACGATCGTGTATTCCATGGCGCCGTGCTCTTCGAGCTGACGGACGACGTTGGCGATCGTGGAAGCCTTCTGGCCGATGGCGACATAAACGCAGATGAGGTTCTTGCCCTTCTGGTTGATGATCGTATCGAGCGCAATGGCGGTCTTGCCGGTCTGACGGTCGCCGATGATGAGTTCGCGCTGGCCGCGGCCGACGGGAATCATGGCATCGATGGACTTCAGGCCGGTCTGCACCGGCTGAGACACGGACTGACGTTCGATCACGCCGGGAGCGACCTTTTCAACAACGTCGTATTCCTTCGTGTCGATCGGGCCCTTGCCGTCGATCGGCTGGCCGAGAGCGTTCACCACGCGGCCGATCAGAGCCGGGCCGACGGGAACGGAAAGAATGCGGCCGGTCGTCTTGACCGTGTCGCCTTCAGAAATGTGTTCGTATTCACCGAGAACCACGGCACCGACGGAATCACGCTCCAGGTTCAGAGCAAGGCCGTAGGTGTTGTTGGGGAATTCGAGCATTTCGCCCTGCATCACGTCGTGAAGACCGTGAACACGGCAAATACCGTCGGTAACCGAAATCACGGTCCCTTGGGTACGGAGATCAGCGGAGACCCCGAGGCCTTCGATTCGCTGCTTCAGCAGTTCGCTGATTTCACTGGGATTGAGTTGCATCTTTGAGCTCCGAAATTTATGCGGTGAGCGCCGCCTGCATCTTCTTCAAGCGGGCACGCACGGACGTGTCGATGATCTGGTCGCCGACAGTGATGCTCACGCCGCCGATCAAGTCCGGATTCACGGTCACGATCGGGTTGAGCTTCTTGCCGGGAAAGCGATCAGCCAAGTCCGCGAGAACCTGCTTCACAGCCTTGTCATCCAAGGCGTAGGCGGTCTCAATGTAGGCGTCAGCGACGCCTTCGGATTCGTTCTTAAGAGCGCGGTACTGCGCGGCAATTTCAGGCAGAGCTTCCAGACGACCGTTTTCGATCACAACACGGATCAAACCAGTGAGCTCGGGAGCAAGTTCCTTGCCCAGGGCACCGGTAATGACCTCGTAGACCTGATCGACGGTCAGTTTGGGGTCGTTCACGAGCTCATTGATCTGAGGATCGTGAGAAACCTCGGCCAGCACGTCAAGGTACTGACCGATCTTGGTGATCTTCGCCGCGGAAGTGTTGTGTTCCGTAAGCGCCTGCCAGAGGCCTTCGGCGTACGGGCGTGCAATCGTCGAAAGTTCAGCCATGATCAGAGCTTCGCCTTAAGTTGGTCAAGCATCTGAGCGTGAGCGGCCGCATCGACTTCGCGCTGGAGAATCTTTTCCGCACCGGCAATGGCAAGAGCCGCCACTTCGTTGCGGAGAGCTTCGCGAGCCCGCTGCACTTCCTGAGCGACTTCAGCACGAGCCGCTGCGACGATGGAATCCGCTTCGACCTGAGCCTGCTCCTTGGCGCTCTCAACGATCTTGGCTCCCTGCTTTTCGCAATCGGAAACAATCGTCGTCGCGCGAGCACGTGCCTCAGCTTCGATTTCCCGCCCCTTGGCTTCCGCTTCAGCAAGAGCCACATTGCTCTTGTCAGCGGCGGCAAGGCCCTCGGCAATCTTCTTTTGGCGTTCTTCGATCGCTTTGACCAAAGGCGGCCAGATGTACTTCATCGTAATCCAACAACCGATGAAGAACACCACCATCTGTACAAACAGTGTTGCGTTGATGTTCATTATGAGAACCCCATTACGTCAGTGCCATGCTGGTCAAACCAACAGGCACCGACGGCGTCATTGATAAAAAAGACGTTGTGCCGCAGGCTAGGAATTAGCCAGCGAAGGGGTTGGCGAACGCGAACAGCATCGAGATACCGACGCCGATCAGGAAGGCGGCGTCGATCAGGCCGGCGAGGAGGAACATCTTGGTCTGCAGGGCGTTCATCAGTTCGGGCTGACGAGCGGCAGATTCGAGATACTTCGCACCCATAACGGCGATGCCGAGGCAGGCACCCAGAGCGCCGAGGCCGATGATGAGACCGCAGGTAAGGGCAACCATAGCAACGTTGGTCATTGCAAACTCCTTGAATTTCCAAAAAGGAAGGAAAAAGAAAAAAGAAAGAAAGGAAAAAAGTAACTGTTAGTGGCCTTCATGAGACTGACCGAGATAAACCAAAGTCAGCATCATCATGATGAACGCCTGCAACAGAACGATCATAATGTGGAACAGCCACCAGCACAGGCCGGCCACGATTTGCCCGAACACACTCAAGGAACCACCGACAACCCCGAAGGAGAGCGCATAGCCACCCAGAAGCGCGATCAGGAAAAAGAGCAATTCGCCGGCATACATGTTGCCGAACAGTCGCATCCCGAGCGAGACGGTCTTCGCCAAATACTCGATGATGTTAAGCAAGAAATTACAGGGCCACAGGAAGATGTTGTTGCCGAACGGAGCCGTAAAGAGCTCGTGGACAAAACCGCCAGCACCTTTCACCTTCAACCCGTAATAGATGCAAAGAACGAGAACACTCACGGAAATACCGAGCGTGCCGTTCAGATCCGCCGTAGGCAGCGGACGCAGATAGTGAACACCGAACAGACCGGCAATCGACGGAAGCAAATCCACCGGAACCAAGTCGATGGCGTTCATCAGGATAACCCAGACGAACACAGTCAGCGCGCAGGGCGCGATGAAGGTTCGGTCACCGTGAACGATGGCCTTGCTCTGTTCTTCAACAAGGCTGACCACCATTTCAACTGCGCACTGCCATTTTCCCGGCACCCCGCTGGTAGCCTTTCTGGCGCCCTTGTAAAGGAGCCAGAGGCAAACCGCCAGCATCAGCACCGAAAACACGACCGTGTCATAGTTGATGACCGAGAAGTCCACAACCGACGACATCTGGCCGGAGGCATTGTGCGTCAAGTGATGAACCATGTATTCGGTAGGGCTTTGAGCTGCTTCAGTAGCCATAAGTAAACCGATCCTAGGTTTTCAATGATTAAAAATCGGCAACAGCAACATGCTGAGCGCAACCGCGATGATCCCGAAGACCACCGCCGGCCACACGAGTCCTGAAAACAAGACAGCCGTCAGGAACAGCAGCAAGCTGGTTGCCAAAATTTTCAGAAACTCCAGCACCAGCACCATTCCGGGCGCAATCGGACGCTTCGTCACATCACTCACCAGAAGGTTCAGCGCCACCAGCGAGTTTGGTATTGCTACGCACATCCCGCCCGCCGCGGCGGAAAGCGCCGCATTCAAGCTGAAAAATGCCGACAAAACAAACGTTGCAAGAACCAGCATCCACTGGCAGATCACGACGTGAAACAGCTCTTCGCGGTTCATTTCGCGACCCCTGCATGAATGTATCTGAAAAACTGCACTATTTTACGTACGCTCACATTTTTAAACAAGTACCCGGCTGTCCAAAAGTACTAGTCTTTCCGAACTATCCGGCCCCCTGTTTACGGTATTCACCTCAAATCAAGACGCCTCTTCACCGGGAAGAAGCTTCTCAATGATGGCCTGAAGGTCGTCCAGGTCGGCAAAATCGATCAAGATCTGTCCCTTTCCAAGCCGCCCCACATTGACATGCACGGGAGCCGCCAGCGCATCGCTCAAGCGGCGTTCGAGAATTTCATCGTCCTTCGTGCGCTCGGGGTTCTTCTTAGGCTTGGCAAGCTTCTCCTTGCCCCAGTTCGACACCATTCTTTCCGCTTGACGAACGCTGCACCCCTGGCGAACGATCTCCGTCGCCGCCAGAATCTGTTCTCCCCCCGAGAGCGAAAGAAGCGCGCGAGCGTGCCCCATTTCCAACCGGCCGTCCGAAACCATCTTCTGCACTGGTTCAGCAAGATTCAAAAGTCGCAGCAGATTCGATGTCGCCGGACGGCTGCGGCCGATCGCCTTCGCCGCCTCTTCATGCGTGAAGCCGAATTCGTCGATAAGGCGCTTCACGCCCACCGCCTCTTCCATGACGTTCAGGTCTTCGCGCTGCATGTTTTCAATCAGCGCAACCGCCAGCGTCGTCTTGTCATCCAATTCACGAACGATGGCCGGAATCTTTGTCTTGCCCGCCAGCTGCGACGCCCGGAAGCGCCGTTCGCCCGCGATGATTTCGTAACGGCCGCCGCCGATCGGACGCACGATGATGGGACTGATGACCCCCTGCTCTCGAATGGAGTCCGACAGCTCGCGAAGCTTCTCCTCCTCCATCTGCGAGCGCGGCTGATACTTGCCCGCCTGCAGAAGCGCCATGTCCATTTCTGTGACGACGTCACCGGTCACAGCGGCTTCCTGGGCCGTTTTTTCGCCCAGAAGGCCCTGCATCTGAACCATAGACACATCGTCGCCCAAAAGACCCTTCAGGCCGCGGCCCAGACCGCGATGAGGCTTTGCCATGACTTACTTCTCCTTCGCCGGGGTTTCAACACGCTTCACAATTTCGCGCGCAAATTGCAGGTACGCCTTCGCTCCGCGGCTCGAAGGATCGTAGAGAACGCCGGGAAGACCATAGGACGGCGCCTCCGCCAGACGAACATTTCTCGGAATGACCGTGTCAAAGACGCGATCGCCAAAGTTTTCCTTGAGCTGATCGCTCACCTGCTTCTGCAGCGTCATGCGCGGATCAAACATGACTCGCAGAAGTCCGATCATCTTCAAATTGGGATTTTTGTTGAAGCGCACGCGCTTCACCGCATTCACCAAATCGCTCAAGCCCTCGAGCGAGAAATATTCACACTGCATCGGGATGATGACGCCCACCGCAGCGCAAAGCGCATTCACCGTCACGATGGAGAGCGTCGGGGGACAGTCGATCAAAATCCAGTCGTACTTGTCAGCAAGCGGATCCAGCAAGTTCTTGAGCCGCATGTCGGCATCGTCGCATTCCATGAGATCCATTTCCGCCGCGGCGAAATCACGGTTGCTGGGGATGACGTCATACTTCCCCTGCTCGCTTCTCACCACGACGTCATCAAACTTCGCCGTCCCAATCAAAAGTTCATAAACCGTCTTCTCGCATTCGCTCTTTTCAATGCCGGACCCCATGGTGGCGTTTCCCTGAGCGTCCAAGTCGATCATGAGGACCTTCTTGCCCTTCTTGGCAAGAGCCGCCGCCAGATTGACCGTCGTAGTCGTTTTTCCAACGCCGCCCTTCTGATTGGCTATGCAAAAGTTATAAGACATGTTATTTCCTTTTTCAGTCAATGGTTAACGCGGCAGCGTAGCCCACAGTTCAGAAAAACCTGCCCAGAAGATGGTGACACCGAGGCAGATCAGGATAAAAGCAAAGATTCGCGCAAGCGCATCGCCGCCCGCAGCGCCCACTCGCTTGTTGATGCGATCGCAGTAGCGATAGCAGACCCAGATGGAAAGACCGCTCAGCAATACGCCGACGATGCATCCGATCGCATCGCCGATGTTTCTCACCGGCGTAGCGCCGATTGCCACCGCCACCGAAATGGCGCCCGGCCCCGTCGTGAGCGGCAGCGTGAACGGATAAAAGGCCATGGAGGAAAGCGCCAGCGGACTCTTGGGCTTCGCCTGCGGCGCGGAGTCATCCTGACTCGGCGCATTCAGCGCCGTCCAGCCGGCCCCGAAGAGCACGATGCCGCCCGCCACCCGCAGCGTGGCAATGGAGATGCCAAAGAAATTGAGGATAAGGTTCCCTGCATACATGCTGACAAACAGCACGATGATGGAGTAGATCGCTATGCGATTCGCCATGCGCGATCGAGTCGCCGTATCAACGCCCTTGGTCAGCGCCAGAAAGAACATGGCGCCGCCGATCGTATTGAGCACCGGAAAAAAAGATACGAACACAAAAAGCGCCGTGGAGTACGCGCTTGAGATTTCTGTAGCAAACATAAGCCGCCATCCTCCTGATTATTTCTTGCGACGAATGATGACCAGGTGTCTTTCCACATCCGCCCCCGGCACCGTCAGAGAAACGCTCGTCACCATGAAACGATTTGAATCCAGCTCACCGAGTTCTTCCGCCGAGAGCCTTCCCTTCATGGCCAGCCACACCCCGTTTTCCGCGAGAAGATGCTCCGTCCAATCCGTCATGTCCTTCAAAGACGCAAACGCACGACTCGTAATCACGTCAAAGGGAGGCACTGACAACTTTTCCACCCGGTCATTGAAGACCGTGAAGTTAGTGAGCCGGCACATGACGCCGGCTTGACGAAGAAACACAGCCTTCTTTTTCACCGTGTCCACAGCTGAGACCGAAAGATCCGGCCGCATGACAGCGAGCGGAATCGCCGGCAAGCCGCCGCCGCTCCCCACATCCAAAACACGCTTGGCGTCCGGCGCAAACTCCTTCACCTTCGGCACCAGCGTCAGCGAATCGGCTACATGCAGCGTCAGCACCGACTCGGCGTCCGTAATGTGCGTCAAGTTGTAGGTGGAATTCCACTTCAGCAGCGTTTCACAAAACGTCGCCAGCTGCTGCGCCTGCTTTTCTTCAAAAGGAATCGCCAGCGTCTTCAAGCAATCGGCGATATCTGACGTCGAAATTTTTTCCACCATCACGCCCTCACACCATGCTTTCGCTTGAGATAAATCAGCAGCAGCGAGATGGCCGCCGGCGTAACGCCGGAAATTCTCCCCGCCTGTCCCAGCGTCGCCGGACGCGCCTTCTTCAATTTCTGCCGCACCTCAAACGAAAGTCCGGTAACGGCGTCATAGTCCAGATCCTCAGGCATCACCAGCGTTTCATTGGCCAGCGTTCGAGCGATTTCATCCTTCTGGCGTTCGATGTAGCCGCTGTACTTCAAAGCGATGTCCACCTGCTCAATCTGCGCAGCATCCGTCAATGTTTCACGTGAAACCATTTCGCCGTCCTTGTTCTTGAGAGACATCAGACAGCCATACTCCACATTGGGACGAGACAGCAGCTGAGCAAGCGAATACTCGCGTTCGATTGTCTTGCCGAGAACGCGCTCCGACTCTGCCTTGTCCAGCATCAACGGATTCACCCACGTCGACTTCAGACGCTCCAATTCCTTCGCGACAGCCTCACGCTTCTTTTCAAACCGAGCCCACTTGTCTTCCGGCAAGAGTCCCAATTGATGCGCTGTTTCTGCCAGTCGTTCGTCCGCGTTGTCTTCGCGAAGGCTCAGCCGATATTCGGCGCGACTCGTGAACATGCGATACGGCTCCGTCACGCCGCGCGTCGTGAGGTCATCCACCATGACGCCGAGGTACGCTTCATCGCGGCGAGGCGCCCACGTTTCTCGTCCCAGCGCCTTCAAAGCGGCATTGGCGCCGGCGAGCACGCCCTGAGCGGCCGCTTCTTCATACCCCGTCGTGCCATTGATCTGACCCGCAAAGAAAAGCCCGCTGATCTGCTTGGTTTCAAGCGTGCGATACAAGTCGCGAGGATCGTAGAAATCGTATTCAATGGCATAGCCGGGACGCACCATGTAGGCGTTTTCCAAACCCGGAATGCAATGCAGCATCGCGAGCTGCACATCAAAGGGAAGCGACGTTGAAATGCCGTTGGGGTAGTACTCGTTCGTCGTCAGTCCTTCCGGCTCCAGAAAAATCGGATGGCTGTCCTTGCCGGCAAAGCGCTGCACCTTGTCTTCAATTGACGGACAGTAGCGCGGCCCGATTCCCTTGATGATGCCTGAATACATCGGCGAACGATCCAGATTAGCGAGAATGATCTCGTGCATCTGCTTGTTCGTATGCGTGATCCAGCACGGCACCTGCTGAGGATGCACGATGTCCGGCTCCATCAGCGAGAAATGCGGCACTGGGTTCAGATCGCCCGGCTGCTCGATGCACTTGCTGAAATCGATGGATCGTCCGTCAATGCGACACGGCGTTCCCGTCTTCAATCGTCCCTGATGCAGCCCATAGGCGATCAATTTTTCTGCCAGCGAAACGGCCGCCGGATCTCCGGCGCGCCCTGCCCGGTAATGCTCCAAACCCACATGAACCAGTCCATTAAGGAACGTGCCGGCGGAAAGAACCACGCTCTTCGTCTTGAAGGTGAGATTCGTGCGGACGGTAACCGATGTCACCTGTCCGTTTTCAATGCCAATGTCCTCAGCTTCCTGCTGGAAGATCCATAAATTCTGCTGCGACTCGATGCGTCGCCGCATCTCCGTCCGGTAAAGCTGGCGATCAATCTGAGCGCGCGTCGCCCGCACCGCCGGCCCCTTGGAGCTGTTGAGAATGCGGAATTGAATGCCGGCCACATCGGTCACCGCGCCCATAGCACCGCCCAGCGCATCCAGCTCCTTGACGAGGTGTCCTTTGCCGATGCCGCCCACAGACGGATTGCAGGAAAGCTGACCAATCGTTTCTACGTTGTGCGTGATCAACAGCGTCTTGGCGCCAATGCGCGCCGAAGCCAAGGCAGCCTCAGCGCCCGCATGCCCGCAGCCGATGACCACTACATCAAAATTGTCGGGGAATAACATGAGTGAATGTTTCACGTGAAACAACGCCTCAGCCAGCCGCTTTTTCTCATAGCAAAAGCGTCAGAAACCAGCTGGGCAAAAATTTTCGGGTATTTTAATGGCCGGCCTCGTTTTTATCCGCTCACCCTGACACTTTTTCTCTCGTCGATGTTCCACGTGAAACAAAAACGCCCTGATCAAATGTTTCACGTGGAACATTGATCAAGGCGTCGCGTCCTTTCTTCGTTGGATGTTTCACGTGAAACATCCAGCTTCACAAAAGACTATTTGCCGATGCAGAAGCGGCTGAAGATCATTCCAAGCAAGTCATCCGGAAGCACTTGTCCCGTGATCTCGCCTATTTCACTGCCCGCAAGGCGCAGCTCTTCCGCCGCCAGCTCCAGCGTCATTTGCTGCAAATTCGCCTGCACCAGTTCCAGATGCGTCTTGGCTCGGGCCAGGCAATTCAGATGTCGGCTGCGTGCTAAAAAATCTCCTTCATTTTCAGCACTCTTTCCTGAAAGATTCTTCAGCCTTTCAATCAAGCCTTCTACGCCATCGCCGGTTTTCGCTGACAAAACAAGGGTTTCATTCGGTATATCTGTCGGACGATTCAAATCCGCCTTGTTGATGACATCGATGTTGACCACCCCCTCGCGCAACCGCTCGTGAATTTTCATGGCAGCCCAAGCGTTGTCGGTCTCCGTGCCGAAAGCATCCCGCAACGACAACACAACATCGGCATTCTCAACCGCGGCCAGCGTTCTCTCCACGCCGATTTTTTCCACCGGATCGTCCGTCTCCCGCACGCCAGCCGTATCTATAAGATGCACCAGCAATCCGTCCAGGTTGATGTCATGCTCGATGCGGTCTCTCGTCGTGCCAGCAATTTCCGTCACGATCGCCACGTCACTTTGCGCCAGCGCGTTCATCAGAGAGCTTTTGCCCACATTGGGCGCTCCCACCAAAACCACCGTCAAGCCGTCGCGCAGCACCTTGCCCCGAAGCGCCTTCTTTTCCAAATCAGAAAGCTCCTGGAGAATGTCATCCACCTGCTCGCGAATATGCCCGTCCGCAATGAAGTCGATGTCCTCTTCCGGAAAATCAAGCGTCGCCTCGACATAAGCACGAAGTTCCGTAATGTGGTCGCTTACTTTTTTGACCTTGTCGGAAAAAACACCCTGCATCGTGCGCGTCGCGGCTCGCGCCGCCGCCGCCGTGCCGGCATCGATCAAGTCTGCGACTGCCTCCGCTTGAGCCAAATCCATCCGCCCGTTGAGAAACGCTCGCTGCGTAAATTCCCCTGCATCCGCCAAACGAAGATTCATCGACCGTCCGGCCTCAAGCACCCGGTCAATAATCATCTGCAGGACCGCCGTGCCGCCGTGCGCCTGAATTTCAAGAACGTCTTCTCCCGTGTAGGAGTGAGGTCCTTCAAAGTAGAGAATGACCGCCCGGTCAATCACGCGACCGCCCGCCTCACACACCGGAAGCAGCGTCGCATGACGAGCTTCAAGAGAACGGCCTGGAAATAATATTTCCGTAAGACATAAGATATTTTTTCTGCCCCCGGACACGCGGACGATGCCGATGCCTCCCCTACCCGGCGCGGTCGCACGGGCCACAATAGGATCCTGATCTGAATGCGTCATATGAAAAAGTGAGTCTTTGCTTTTCTGGCAGCGGCAGTCGAACCGCTATCATCTTCAACTTGTCCCAACACTTTAGCGAACTCCGTCCATGTCGCTCAAAAAAGACCAGAACGAATTCTTCGGCGCTCAGCTCGCCGGCGCTTCTCTTGCTGTCGTCGCGAGCGTTCCTCTCGCCGCCTGGCTCGGCAGCTGCTTCGGCAGCACCTACAACCTGCGCGTCGCCATTTACGGCGGACTGCTTTTGTGGGTGATCGTCGGCGCCGTCTCCGTCTACCTCATCACCCGCTGCGCCGCCGCGCGCTTTTCCGCCGGAAGACTTCTGCTCTGGTTTGTGAGCACCTGGCTCTGGCCGATTCCGGTAGCCATGTGGTGGCTGAAAAAAAAGCGGTGAAACACCGCCTGGCATCTCACCGCTCTTTTGCTTTGCGCCCGCCGTTTTGAAGCGGGCGCTCGCTTTTCAGCTTATTTTCTTGCGTTGGCCGCCGCCAGTCGATTGGCGCGCTCCGTTGCAATCTGCTTGTTCACGTACCACTGCTGCCAGATCGACAGAAGGTTGTTCGTGAGCCAGTAAAGCACGAGGCCGGACGCAAAGAAGAAGAACATCACGCCGAAGACAAGCGGCATCACCACCATCATCTTCGCCTGCATCGGATCCGTCGGCGTCGGATTCAGCTTGATCTGCAGGAACATCGTGAGCATCATCACCGCCGGCAGGATGAACCACGGATCCGGCATGGCAAGGTCCGTCACCCAGAAAATCCACTCAGAGCCGCGCAGTTCAACGGACGCCAGAAGCACCCAGTAGAGCGAAAGGAACACGGGAATCTGCAGGAAGATCGGCAGGCAGCCGCCCACGGGATTGATCTTCTCACGCTTGTAAAGCTCCATCATCGCCTGCTGATAGCGCTGCTTGTCGTTGCCGTACTGCTCCTGCAGGGCTTTCATGCGCGGCGTCACTTCCTTCATGCGCGCCATGGACTTGTAGCCCGCGGCGGAAATCGGATAAAGGATCGCCTTCACGAGGCAGGTCAGAAGCACAATGGACCAGCCCCAGTTGCCGACGAGGCCGTGGAGGAAATTCAGCACGGCGTAGATGGGCTTTGCGAGGAAGGTGAGCCAGCCATAGTCCACCACGAGGTCGAGACCGTCGGCGATGTAAGACAAACGCGCCTGATCCTGCGGACCCACGTAGAGCACTTCCTGCTGCGTCACGGACTTGCCGGGCTCGACGTCATTCATGCGAACGATGGAGCCGACCGCGTAGAGATCGTTGTCCAGCTTGGAGGTGTAGAGCTCGCGCTGAACCTTCTCGTTTTCACCGCGCACGTCAGCCCACGCCGAAAGGAAGTAGTGCTGAATCATCGCCACCCAGCCGTTGTCGGCCTTCACCGGACGCTGGTCGGCCACGTCGTCAAACTTCACCTTCTGGAACTTGTCTTCGTTGGTGTAGATCGCGGGACCGGTGTAGGTGTAGTAGAAGGAGCTTTCGCCCTCAGGCTTGGCGCCGTCACGGGTGATCTGATAGTAGATGCTCGGACGAACCGTCGTCGCGCCGTTGTTCGTCACCACGTCGCGCACCGTCATGCCGTAATGGCCGTCGGCGAGAACGTAGTTCTTCTGAACGGTCACGCCGCCCTGCGTGGCTTCAAACGTCGCCGTCGTCACCTTCACTTCACGATTGAGCTCCTTGTCGAACTCATTCGAGGTCTTCGTTCCGACGAACTTGTACTGCGACTTGTGGTTGGGGAAGTCGCCGCCGATGAGACCGCTCTGCGCCACGTAAACGTGCTTTGCCGAAACGTCAAAGAGCACGATGTTCTTCGGTTCCGGCGCCTTCTTGCCGAGAATCATGCCGGCGAGGCCCACTTCGGTCCAGTCCGCCTCCTGATGCTCCTTCAAGAGCTCGGCGCGCGTCACCACGGCACCCTGCTCGTCAATCGTCAGCTTCAGCAGGTCGTTTGCGACTTCCACAGGGCTGCTGGTCTGAATCATGCCCTTTGCCACCGCTTCCGAGCCGGCGCCCGTCACGGGAACCGAAGCGTCAGGCACGGCGGCCGCTTCGGGCTGCGCCGCCTGCTGTTCCGCCACCTTCGTGGTGCCGAGGAAAGACGGCTTGCCGTTGTAGACCTGCCAGTTGTCCCACAACATGAAAACTGCGGCGGCCAGAACCACCCACAGAATGGTACGTTGAAAATCGCTACCCATTTCCGATCTGTCAGTTAAGAAGTTGATGTTCCGTGACGACCCGAGCGCCGGACCGTTCAAACCAAAAGGAGCATTTTAGGCTGTCACGCCTGCGGACTCTCTCCCTTTCCGCTCGCAAGAAAGCGCTTTTCCTTATCGTGGCGCCAGCAGTCCCACCGAAACGTTTCAGGCACAGGATCCCAGCCGCTTCCCCCCAGCGGGTGGCAACGAAGAATCCTCATTACAGTGAGATAAAGTCCGCGCGCCGCGCCAAACCGCTCGAAAGCCTCGATCGAGTACTCCGAACAAGTGGGAATGTAGCGGCAGCCGCGGCCGACCCAGGCCGAAAAGAAAAGCCGGTAAAGCTTGACAAGCGCTATGAAGAACTTCGCCGTCACGCCGCTGCCTTCAGAAAGCGTTCAACCGCTTCCGGAAGCCGCTTTTTGGCGGCGCGCAGGCACGCCTCGGCGCTTTTTCTAACCGAAGCCTTCGCCTCTGCCACCGTGACAGCCCGTCCGACGTTCTTCAGCGGCTGCCTCAGTCGCAGGCCGATCTCAAGACCGGCAGCAAGTTCTGAAGCCAGCGCGCGAAAGTTCGGCAGCTCCTTGCGGCAGCAGTCGCGCAGGACGCGCTTCACCAGCGCGCGATCCACGCTGCGGGGCACGTTGTGCTTGCCGACCGTAAAACCAAAACGGACGCGACCGATATCCTTGTTCGGAAGAACATTGATGGATACCAGATCACGTCCGAGTCGGACTGCGCCCGGGTTCTCCGAGCGCAGCAGCTTTCCAAAATCCTCAGATTTGATAATCCGCACGGACCTCGGAAAGCCGAGGCGAGTGTTCTGCGAAATCACAAAAGCACCCGGCAATTGCTTTCTTCGTCCGAAGCGCCGATTAGAGGGCGAGCTTATGACGGCCCTTGGCGCGACGGCGAGCGAGCACGAGGCGGCCGCCCTTGGTGCGGGAACGAACGAGGAAGCCGTGCGTGCGAACACGCTTGATCTTGGAGGGCTGATAGGTACGCTTGGTAGCCATGATGAATCCTTGCCTTCAGTAAATAGCTTTAAAAAAGGGCGCCGACGCTCTATGGAAAAAGGAGCTCAGAGCCGTGTAAACACGAGGCCGGCAGGTCGCCCGAATGGCATTCCCCGGCCATATGCAAGTCATTTCCGAAGGTCGTCGTCGGACGCCTGGACTTGCGAAAACTCGATATTACACTCCATTCAGCCCCCATCTGTCAACACCCAACAAGCTGAAAACCAAAGATTTTTTATGGCACCGTCCGTTTGACCCGCGGAAAGCGGCAGATATAGGGGATTTGAACAAGTTTTACACAAGCGCTTGTGGACAACGCAAAATTATTCTGCAAAAACAATTTGCACCGCCATTTGGTGAAACGGCGTTTGCAGGCTAAAATTCTGCCGCTCAGAAAAATTTGACTCGCCGGCGCCGGCTTGCTGTCTCACTGCTCGCGGCGCTCAGGGCGATTTTTTTGTCATCAGAAAACAACAACTGAAGCGAATCGTATGTCGGAATTCTGGAATCAATGTCTCGATGTCCTGCGCCAGAAGCACGCGCAGGACGTCTTTCAAACGTGGTTTGCCGATCTCAAGGCAGATGACGAGGGAATCGCCGACGGCGCTCTCACGCTCATCGCCGACTCGTCGGTGAAGTCGCGGACGATTCAGGAGTCCTACGGCAAATCGATCGCCGCCGCCGTCAATCAGGTCGCCGGCCGTGACGTCGACATCACGTGGACGGTGGACGCCGCCCCGGTGACGCCGGCTGTTACGCCCGTTGCTGCGCCGGATCCCGTGAACCTTCAGGAGCAGTCCGGTCTTCTCCCCAACCTCACGTTCGAAAATCTTGTTCTCGGCAGCGCCAACCAGCTCGCCTACGCTTCCGCCATGCAGGTGGCGACCGCCCCCGGCACGCAGTACAACCCGCTCTTCATCTATGGCGGCGTCGGCCTCGGCAAGACGCACCTCATGCACGCCATCGGACACAAGTTCCTCGAAGCGCATCCCACGGCCCGCGTCCGCTGCGTCTCCGCCCAGCAGTACATGAGCGAATACACGACCGCCGTGCGAAAGCTCAACAGCCAGGGCGAACAGGCCATGCAGAGCTTTGAGGCGCGCTATCAGGACCTCGACCTTCTTCTCATCGACGACATCCAGAGCTTCGCAAACCGCGAAGGCACGCAGACGAACTTCTTCCTCGCCTTCGAGCGCATGGTGCCGCGCGGCAAGCAGATCGTGCTCACGAGCGACACCTATCCCCGCAATCTCAAGGACTTTCAGGAGCGTCTGCTCTCGCGACTCACGCAGGGGCTGGTGGTGTCGGTGGAGCCGCCGGAACTTGAGATGCGCATCCAGATTCTGATGCAGAAGGCGGACCGCTCCGGCTTGGAAATGCCGGAAGACGTCGCCGTCACCATCGCCAAGCGCTTGAAGAGCAACGTCCGCGAGCTCGAAGGCGCCGTGCAGCAGGTGCTCGCCTACACGAACTTCCACAATCTGCCCGTCACGATCGACACGGTGAAAGTGGCGCTTCGCGACATCTTCAAGGTGAGCGCGGTTCCCGTCACGATCGAAAACATTCAGCAGGCGGTCGCCGAGTACTACAACCTCAAGGTGGCCGACATGTACTCCAAGTCCCGCAAGGGGCCGATCGTCTACGCCCGCCAGGTGGCGATGTATCTTGCGAAGGAGCTCACCCAGAAGAGCCTCCCCGAAATCGCCTCCTTCTTCGGCAAGCGCGACCACACGACCGTGATGTACGCCTGCCGCAAGATTCAGGCCGCCCGCAACACGGACGAAGGCTTGAAGCACGAAATCAACATTCTCGAGCAGCGGCTCAAGAACTGACGGGAAGGTCTTTCCAATTCCGCAAAATGCCGCCTGAAAGCGGCATTTTTCAATTACAATAGTTCATTACTCTGCGTTTCGGCGCAATGAATCTCTAACTGATTTAAAAGGGATTTTCCAAATGCCATTTATCAAGTGCACGCGTGACGCGCTTTTGAAGCCCCTCCAGATCGTCGGCGGCATCGTCGAAGGCCGTCAGTCGGTGGCCATCCTTTCCAACATCCTCGTGGAAAAGATGAATGAAAAAGTGACTTTCACGGCAACGGATTTGGAAATCCAGACGCAGGTGACGGCCATGGTGGGCGAGGGCGAAGGCGAAGTGAAGACGACGCTGCCCGCCGCCAAGCTCACGGCGCTTTTGAACGCCATCACGGGCTCCGGCACCGAAGTGACGCTCGAAGACGAAGGCCGCCACGTGGTGCTTCGCTCCGGCAACGACGCGCGCTTCAGCCTGGCGCCCCTTGCGGCCGACGGCTATCCGAAGCTCACCGCCGGCGCGATGGACGCCGAAATCACGGTGCCCGCCGCCGCCCTGAAGCACATCATTCAGATGGTGCATTTTGCGATGGCGCAGCAGGACGTCCGCTACTACCTCAACGGCCTCCTTTTCGTCATCGAAGGCGCCACGATCCGCGCCGTCGCCACCGACGGCCATCGCCTCGCCTGCTGCGACGCCTCGCTTGAAAGCGAAAGCCCGGTGCGCGTGGAGGCGATTCTTCCCCGCAAGACGGTGATGCAGCTCATCAAGATGCTGCCCGACAACAACGACCCGGTGAAGGTGGAGATCTGCTCGCAGCAAGCTCGCTTCACCTTCGGGAACATCGAATTTCTCACGAAGCTGATCGACGGCAAGTTCCCCGACTACAACCGCGTCATTCCCACGGGCAACGACAAGAAGTTCCTCATCAACCGTGAAGCGCTGATCGGCGCGCTGCGCCGCGCCGCCATTCTCACGAACGAGAAGTTCAAGGGCCTGCGCTGGGTGATCACCCCCGGGAAGCTCCACATTCAGAGCGCCAACTCCGAAATGGAGGAGGCGGCGGAAGACATCTCGATCACGTATGACGGCGACGAACTCGATCTTGGCTTCAACGTGACGTACCTTCTCGACGTGCTGAGCAACCTCAAGAACACCGAAGTGTGCTTCGCCTTTGCCAACTCTCAGGGCGCCACGCTGCTCACGATGCCGGAAAGCGACCAGTTCCGCTACGTGCTGATGCCGATGCGCATCTAACGCGCCCTCCGAGGCTGAAGCCGGCGCTTTGCCGCCGGCTTCCCTCAGAAAAAAGGGGACGCCCGCTCCCACCACTTCATCGATTCTTTACGCAAACTGACCATGGCTGATATTGAAAAGACCGAAAACACCGCCCCGAATCCTCCGCAGGAGCAGTCTGCGTCGACCTACAACGAGACGAACATCAAGATTCTGGAGGGCCTTGAAGCCGTCCGAAAGCGTCCCGGCATGTACATCGGCGACGTGAGCGACGGTTCCGGTCTTCATCAGCTCGTCTACGAAGTCGTGGACAACTCCATCGACGAAGCCATGGCCGGCTTTGCAAAGAACGTCTTCGTCACGATCCACATGGACAACTCCATCAGCGTCGTTGACGACGGACGCGGCATTCCCACCGCCATCAAGTACGACGACAAGCACGAGCCCAAGCGCTCCGCGGCGGAGATCGCCCTCACGGAACTTCACGCGGGCGGCAAGTTCGACGACAACGGCTACAAGATCTCGGGCGGCCTGCACGGCGTGGGCGTCTCCTGCGTGAACGCGCTCTCCACGTGGCTCGAGCTCAAGGTGCATCGCGACGGACGCTCCCACTTCATTCGCTTCGAAGACGGCGTGGCGGTGAACCGCGAAGTCGAGACCGTCAAGGATCCGACCACGGGCGCCATGGTGGAAGTGAGCCCCATGAAGGACCTCGGCCCCACGGAAAAAAGAGGCACGGAAGTGCACTTTCTTCCCAACAAGTCGATCTTCGTGCCTGTCACGGACTTCAACTACGACACGCTGCTCAACCGCCTGCGCGAGCTCTCCTTCCTCAATTCCGGCGTAGACATCGAGCTCAACGACGAGCGCACCGGCAAGCACGTGCGCCTGGAAAGCGACGGCGGCGTCCGCTCCTTCGTGCTCTACAAGAACACGACGCGCCACGCCATCCACAAGGATCCGATCTACATCCAGAAAACCGTTCAGCAGAAGTCGGCGAAGGATCCTGGCAAGGAGATTCCGGTCTACGTGGAAGTCGCCATGCAGTGGAACGACTCCTACAACGAGTCGCTCGCCGCCTACACGAACAACATTGCCCAGCGCGACGGCGGCACGCATGTCACCGGTCTTCGTCTGGCAATGACGCAGGCTTTCAAGAACTACATCGCGTCCAACGACATTCTCAAGAAGGCGGACAAATTCGACATCACGGGCGAAGACATGCGCGAAGGCCTCACCTGCGTTCTCTCCGTCAAGGTGCCCCAGCCCTCCTTCTCCTCTCAGACGAAGGACAAGCTCGTCACGAGCGAAGTGCAGCCCGCCGTGAACGCCGCCGTCAGCGAAGGCCTCTCCACCTTCCTCGAAGAAAATCCTGATCAGGCCAAAGAGATCTGCAACAAGATCATCGGCGCCGCCCGCGCCCGCGAAGCGGCGCGCAAAGCGCGCGAAGTGACGCGCAAGCAGGTTTTCGGCGGCGGCCTTCCCGGCAAGCTCGCCGACTGCTCCAACAAGGATCCCGCCGCCTGCGAAGTCTTCCTGGTGGAGGGTGACTCCGCCGGCGGCTCCGCCAAGACGGGGCGCAAGCGCGAATTCCAGGCCATCCTTCCGCTGCGAGGCAAGATCCTCAACGTGGAGAAGGCGTCGGTGGACAAGCTGCTCGACTCCGAGCAGATTCGCACGCTCGTTCTGGCGCTGGGCGCGCAGCTGAAGGACGACTTCGACATCAACAAGCTTCGCTATCACCGCATCATTCTCATGACCGATGCCGACGTGGACGGCGCGCACATTCGCACGCTGCTTCTCACGTTCTTCTACCGCCAGATGCCTCAGCTCATCGAAGGCGGCCACGTCTACATCGCCCAGCCGCCGCTTTACGGCGTGCTCATAGGCGGCCGCAACAAGCAGGGCAAGGAAAAGAAGATCTACCTCAAGGACGACGCCGAGATGGCCCGCTACCTTCTCAACATCGCCCTCAAGGACGCCATTCTTTACAAGAACGCCGCCGACTTTGAGAACCACGTCGGCCTGCGCGGCACGGACCTCGAGAACCTCATCACGGACTTCGAGCACTCCAAGTCCGTGATCGAGCGGCTTCATCAGGTGATTGACCGCGCGGCGCTTCTCGCCATCTCCTCGGGCGTCGCCATCGACCTCACGGACGAAGCGTCGGCCACAAAGGCCGCCGAAGCGCTGCAGGCGGAAATGCGCGATCCCGACATCACGGCGACGGCGCTCTTTGACACTGAAAAGAGCCGCTGGCACATTCGCCTGAGCCGCCACATCTACGGCAACACGCACGACACCTACATCGAGCAGGAATTCCTCCGCAGCCGCGATTATCAGACGCTCTCCGAAAGCGCTCAGGCGCTGAAGGGCCTCATCGGCGAAGGCGCCCGCGTTGTGCGCGGCGACAAGACGGAAACCGTCAAGAACTTCGGCGAAGCCGTCAAATGGCTTCTCGCTCAGGCCGAAGCCGGCGTTCGCAAGCAGCGCTACAAGGGGCTGGGCGAAATGGACGCGGCCGAACTCTTTGAGACGACCATGAATCCGCAGACTCGGCGCCTGCTGAGAGTGCGGCTGGAGGACGCAAGCAAGGCCGACGACATCTTCTCCATGCTCATGGGCGATGAAGTCGAGCCGCGTCGCGACTTCATTGAAGAAAACGCACTGTTCGCGAGTAATATCGACGTTTAATGAGTTTTAACGACAATTAGAGCTGTTTTAACGGCGGGAGGTCATCGTGAAGACAACAGAAAATCAACTGGTGGTCGCGGTGTCCTCCCGCGCTCTTTTTGATCTTGAGAGCGAACACGAGCTCTTTGAGAAAGAGGGGATCGCCGCCTACCGCGCTTATCAGGAGAAGCATCGAGACGATCCGTTGCGCCCCGGCGTCGCCTTTCCCTTCATTCGCCGGCTCTTGAAGCTCAACGAGCTTTTTGGCGACGCAGAACCCTTCCGCGTCGTCGTCCTCAGCAGAAACTCCCCAGAAACTGGCCAGCGGTTCTTCAGCTCCTGCCGCTACTACCGCCTGCCCATCAAGGCGGGCGCCTTCACGTCGGGACAGTCCACCTTCCCTTATCTCGCCTCCTTTGACGTCTCGCTCTTTCTCTCCGCCAATCGCGACAGCGTCATGAGCGCGCTTGCCGCCGGACAGCCCGCCGGCTGGGTGCTCCCCAGCAGCTCCGGCGAAGCCGCCGAAGACGGCGACAACGAGCTGCGGATCGCCTTTGACTTTGACGGTGTCATCATTGACGATGAAGCCGAGCGCGAGTACCAGAAGGACGGTCTCGCCGGCTTTCAGACGCTCGAAGTCGCCAAGGCGTCGACGCCCCATTCGCCGGGACCGCTCGCGAAGCTCTTCAAAAAGCTCGCCGCCTTCCAAAAGATGGACGCCGAGCGCGGAAAGAACGATCCCTACTACCGGCCGGCGATTCGCGTCGCCATCGTCACCAGCCGCGGCGCGCCGAGCGAACAGCGGCTCATCACCACCTTGAAGGCGCAGGGCATGAGCGCCGCCGAGCTCTTCCTGATGGACGGCCTTCCCAAGAGCCAGGTGCTCAGCGTGCTGCGGCCTCACATCTTCTTTGATGATCAGCTGCG